>JAFAGU010000234.1 GCA_019237595.1 Betaproteobacteria bacterium
CCGCTCATGTACCGCCAGATGGCGTCCCTCGCGAAGCACCATTCCATAGGGACGCTGAAGAAATGCGTCTCCGCCGGGGAGGCGTTGCCGGACGCGACGCGCCAGCTCTTCAAGGAGGCGACCGGCATCGAGATCATCGACGGGATCGGCTCGACGGAGATGATCCACATCTTCATCTCGCATGCGCCCTCCAAGGTCCGCCGCCACGCGACCGGCTACGCGATTCCGGGCTACCGCGCAACCGTCCTCGACGACGACCTGCGGCCTTGCAAGGCGGGCGAAGTCGGCCGCCTCGGGGTCAAGGGACCGACCGGCTGCCGCTACCTCGCCGACGAGCGGCAGAAGAACTACGTCCAGCACGGCTGGAACCTCACGGGCGACGCCTACGTCATGGACGAGGACGGCTACTTCTTCTACCAGGCCCGTACCGACGACATGATCGTCTCCGCCGGCTACAACATCGCCGGCCCCGAGGTCGAGGACGCGCTCCTTTCGCATCCCGCGGTCGCCGAATGCGCGGTGATCGGCTGGCCCGATGAAGAGCGCGGGACGATCGTCAAGGCATTTGTCGTCTTGAAGAACAAGCAGGCGAACAGCGAATCGAATGATTCGATAGAAAAAGAACTGCAGGATCACGTCAAGCGCGTCATCGCCCCCTACAAGTATCCGAGGGCGATCGAGTTCATGGAGGCGCTGCCGCGGACCGAGACCGGCAAGCTGCAGCGCTTCAAGCTGAGGAGCGCCGCCAAATGAGCCTCACCATCCTGCAACCTCCTGGCTGGGCCCGCCCCCGCGGCTTCTCGAACGGCATTGCGGCGAGCGGGCGGCTCGTCTTCATCGCCGGCCAGGTCGGCTGGACCGGCGAAGGCCGCTGGGAGGCGCGAGACTTCGCCGGGCAGTTCCGCCAGGCGCTGAAGAACGTGCTCGACGTGCTCGCCGAGGCGAAAGGCGGGCCGCAGCACATCGTGCGGCTCACGTGGTACGTAATCGATCGTGACGAATACGTCGCTGCGCTCGCGCCGGTAGGGCGCGCGTACCGCGACCTCATGGGCCGCCATTTCCCGACGATGGCCGTCGTGCAGGTATCGGGCCTGGTGGAGAAGGAAGCGCGCCTCGAGATTGAGGCGACCGCCGTCGTTCCCGAGGAGGGAGGCAAGCCATGAAGGTCGCAGTGATCGGCGGAGGGCCGGGAGGGCTCTACTTCGCGCTCCTCGCGAAGAAGGCGTGGCCGCGCTGGGACATCACGGTGTACGAGCGCAACCGGCCGGACGACACGTTCGGCTTCGGCGTCGTGTTCTCCGACCAGACGCTCGACACCTTCAAGGCCTACGACCTCGTCACGTACGAGCGCATCCGGCGGCGCTTCGCCTATTGGGGCGACGTGGACGTCGTCTACAAGGGCTCGGTGATGCGCTCCGGCGGCAACGGCTTCTGCGGCTGCTCGCGGGTGGCGCTCCTCAACATCCTGCAGGACCGCGGGCGCGAGCTCGGCGTCGCCATGCGGTTCCAGCGCGAGGTAGAGGATCTTTCCGAGTTCCCCGACGCCGACCTCATCGTCGTCGCCGACGGGATCAACTCGAAAATCAGGCAAAGGCACGAGGGGCACTTCCAGCCCGCCGTGGATCTCAGGCCGAACAAGTTCACCTGGCTCGGCTCGACGAAGCCGCTCGATGCGTTCAAGTACTTCTTCCGGCAGACGCCGCAGGGAATCATCCTCGCGCACTGCTACCAGTACGAGCGCGACCGTTCCACCTGGGTAATCGAGACCGACGCGGCGACCTGGAAGAACTTCGGCTTCGAGCGCCAAAGCGAGGCGGAGATGGTCGCGACGCTGGAAAAGGTCTTCGCCGAGGAGCTGGACGGCCATCCGCTCATCGCCAACCGATCGCTCTGGCGCAATTTTCCCACCATCACCAATAAGACCTGGGTCCTGGAGACGGGAAAGAGCGCCGCGGTGCTCGTCGGCGACGCGAAGGCGACGGCGCACTTCTCGATCGGCTCCGGGACGAAGCTCGCCATGGAAGACGCAATCGCGCTCTTCGAGTGCCTGAAGAAGGACGAGGACGTGAGGCAGGCGCTGCGACGCTACGACACCGCTCGCCGGGAGGAGGTGGAGAAGACACAGCACGCGGCGAACGTCTCGCTCGCGTGGTTCGAGCACATGAAGCGCTACTGGGGCATGTCGCCGGAGCAATTCGCCTTCGGGGTGATGTCGCGCTCGAAGCAGATCACCTGGGAGAACCTCGAGCTCAGGGATCCGGCCTTCGTGAAGGAAGTCCATGCCTGGTACGCGAGGAAGGTGCGCGAGCAGGGCTTCGACATCGACCTCGAGAACCCGCCGGTCCCGATGTTCACGCCTTTCCGCCTGCGCGAGCTCGTCCTGGAGAACCGCGTCGTCGTCTCGCCGATGGACCAGTACTCGGCGGTGGACGGCGTGCCGGGCGACTGGCACTTCGTGCACCTCGGGTCGCGCGCCATCGGCGGCGCGGGCCTCGTCTACGTCGAGATGACCTGCGTCTCGCCCGAAGGCCGCATCTCGCCGGGCGATACCGGGCTCTGGAACGAAGCGCAGCGCGACGCCTTCAGGCGCATCGTCGATTTCTGCCACGCGAATTCCCGGGCGAAGCTCTGCATGCAGCTCGGCCATTCCGGTCGAAAGGGCTCCACGCAGCTTGGCTGGCAGCGCATGGATCACCCGCTCGAAAGCGGGAACTGGCCGCTCGTTTCCGCGTCGCCGCTTCCCTACCTCGAGGGCATCTCGCAGGTGCCTCGCGAGCTCTCCAAGGCGGGTATGCAGGAGATCGTCGGCCAGTTCGAGAAATCGGCTCGCTTCGCGCAGGAGGCCGGCTTCGACATGCTGGAAGTCCACATGGCGCACGGCTACCTCCTCGCGAGCTTCATCTCGCCGCTGACCAACCGCAGGACCGACGAGTACGGCGGCTCCATAGAGAACCGCATGCGCTTCCCGCTGGAAGTGTTCCGCGCTTGCCGCGACGCCTTCCCGTCAGCCAAGCCCGTTTCCGTGCGCATCTCGGCGACCGACTGGGCGCCGGGCGGCCTTTCGGGCGAAGACCTGATGGCGCTCGCGCGGATGCTGAAGAGCGCCGGCTGCGACCTCATCGACTGCTCGACGGGGCAGACGGTGGCGCAACAGAAGCCGGTCTACGGGCGAATGTACCAGGCGCCGTTTTCCGACTGGCTGCGGAACGAGATCGGCCTGCCGACGATGACGGTCGGCGCCATCACGACGCCCGACCAGGTGAATACCTTGCTTGCGGCGGGGAAGGCGGACCTCGTCGCGCTCGCGCGGCCGCACCTCGCCAACCCCTATTTCACGCTCCAGGCCTCCGCCTGGTACCAGCACCTGCCGCAGTACTGGCCGCCGCAGTACCTGACCGGCCGCGACCAGGCCTTCCGCAACGCCGCGCGCGAGCGCGCGGAGCTCCAGGACCTCAAGCTTCGCGCGCGCCCGGCGAGCCACGAGGTGAAGGACGAGCCGGGATCCGGTGTAAAAAGGGCGGCATGAAGAAAGCCGTCCTCTTCCTTGGCGCCGTGCTCGCGAGCACCGGAGCGCTCGCCAAGCTCGACCTGAACGGCGTGGCCTTGGGCGCCTCCGAGAAGGAAGTGAAGAAGAGCTTCCCGAGCGCGCTCTGCAAGCCGCTCGAATGGAAGTCGGCGGCGACCGACCGGCGCTGCGACGACTCCAAGATCTCGCTCGCCGGCGTGGAGGCTCGCGTCACGTTCTACCTCAAGAACGATGCCGTGCAGGCGTTCGATCTGCGCTTCAACACCTCCGACCTCGACAAGGTGATGCCGCAGCTCAAGTCGCGCTACGGGAAGCCCTCCGCCGAGACCAAGGACACGATCGAGCAGCCCGGCAAGGAGCCGCGCGTCGTCTACAAGGTGCTGTGGGAGCAAGGCAAGGACCGCGCTTCGCTCGTCGCGCAGATGGACAAGAAGCGCGTGCAGCTCACCGCCTCGCGCGGCAACTGGGAAGAAGAGATCTACCGGATCCGCTGAACCCGGGCGCCGTCCCTCTTCACCGGGGATAGGAGCCGTTGTTCACGTCCACGACCGCGCCGCTGAGATAGGCGGGGCTCGAGCTTCCGAGCCAGAGCACCACCTGCGCCACCTCTTCCGGCTCGCAGGGCCGGCCCGAATACACCGAGCGCATGACCGCGTCCTTGCGCGACTGCGGCAGCTGCTCGTACATCGCCGTGCGCGTCGGACCCGGCGCCACCGCGTTGACGAGCACGCCGTGCGGCCCGAGGTGCGCCGCATAGCTCTTGGTGATGTTGAGGAGCGCGGCCTTCGAGGCGCCGTACCAGAGGTCGGGATGGCCGGTGAAGGCGGCGACGGAGCCGACGTTCACCACGCGGCCGCTGCGGCGCGCGCGCATCTGCGGCGCGAGGCCCTGGATGAGGGCCGCGGGCGCCTCGACGTTCACGGCGAGGATCTCGCGGCGGTGCTCGTCCCGGATCGCGTCGTAGGGCTCGCAGTAGAGGACGCCAGCGTTGTTGACGAGCGTGTCGATCTCGCCCAGGCCGGCGAGGAGCGCCGGGATGCGCTCGAGCGAGCGCAGGTCGAAGTCGACCCGCTCGCCCACCACCGGGCCGCCGAACGCCCGGTCGAGGGCGAGGACCCGCCACCCGGCGCTCACAAAGGCTTGCGCCGTCGCAAGGCCGATTCCCCGGCCCGCGCCGGTGACGAGCGCCGTCTTCATGGCATGATTGTCCCTTGATTCATGTGTGCCGAGGAGGGGCGGACATGGAATCAAAGGGGGAGATCGTCCCGCGCGCGCCTTCGGCGCCCGCGCTGCGCAGCGGCTGGCTCGCGCGCCTCACCGGCGCTTCCGCCGGGTCGGCGACGTCGGTTCGCGCCATCCTTTCGGCGCTGCAGGATGCGATCACGCGCGCGGCCGCGGGCGCGGCGCGCACGTCCACCCGGCTCGGGTCGGTCAGCTCGCAGATCAAGCGTTCGAACGAGGCGCTCGGCGAGATGCTCGACACGGCGGGGCGCCTGAATGAGGACATCAAGCGCATCGCGGCGTCCTCGCGCGAGACGCGCGAGGCGGCGGGCGAGATGAGCCGCGTGAGCGGCGAGGGGCGCACGCTCAGCAAGGAAGGCGCCGCCTCCGCCGGCAAGCTCGAGGCGCAGATGCGCGAGACGGTCGAGCGCATCGATCGCCTGACGCGCGGCATCGAGTCCATCACCCACGTCTCCAAGGTGATCGAGGACATCGCGCGCCAGACTCGGCTCCTGTCCTTCAACGCGGCGATCGAGGCGGCGCGCGCGGGCGCGCAGGGACGCGGGTTCGCCGTGGTCGCGGGCGAGGTACGGCGCCTCTCCGACCACACGGCGGAGAACACGCGCGAGATCAAGTCGCTGCTGCAGGGCATCGCGGACGACCTCGCGCCGGCGCGGGAGTCGGTGCGCAAGAGCCAGGGCCTCGTCGGCTCGACCGCCGCGCACGCGCAATCGCTCGGCGAGGCGATGGAGCGCCTCGCCTCGCTTGGGGCGAACGTGTCGGGCCACATGGACGAGATCGCCGAGGCCGTGGAGCAGCAGCGCCTCGGCGTCGAGGGCCTCGTCGACAAGCTCTCGGCGGTGAACGAGGCGTGCCAGGCGATCGGCAAGGACGCCGAAGCGATGACTGCGGCGACCTTCCAGCTCTCGGAGGTCACGGAGGACACCTTCCGGCACTTCGTCCACGTCGACACCGGGACGATCTTCCACAATGCGCTCTCGCTCAGCCGCGAGCTCGCGCGGCGCTCCACGCGCGTCTTCGAGCGAGCGATCGACGAGCGGCGCTGCACCCTCGCCGACGTCCTCGCGTTCGAGTACGCGGAGATCCGCGGGGCGGGCATCCGCTCGCTCGCGCACCTCTTCGACGTGAGCCGCGTCCCTCCGGAGGGCTTCCAGCCGCCCAAATATCACACGCGCTACGACGCCGTCGTCGACGTGCCGCTCCAGCAGGCGATGGAGGAGATCCGCGCCGAGGAGCCGCGCCTCATCTTCGCGCTCCTCATCGACCTGAATTCCTACGGCCCGATCCACAACGTCGAGTACTGCAAGGACTGGACGGGCGACCCGGCGCGCGATCTCGTCGGCAACCGCATCAAGCGCTTCTTCACGGACCAGCGCGTGCTCGTGCGCGGCGCGCGCGTCGGCCTGGGCGAGGCCGCCGCGCGGCTCCCGAACCGCGCCTCGCGCGCCGACTTCGAGCGCGCCGGCTGCCCGCTCAGCGAGACGCCGGACGTGTCGCAGGACTTCCTCGTGCAGACCTACGCGCGCGACACCGGCGCCATCGTCACCGTGATCACGGTGCCGGTGTTCGTGAAAGGCGAGCGCTGGGGCGCGACGCTCCTCGGCTGGAACGCCGAAGCGGGACGCTAGGACGTCGCGGCGGGCGCGGTGGTCCGCGTCAGGACGCGAGGCCCGGCATCGAGAAGCCGGCGGCCTTCAGCTCCCGGATGAGCGTCTCTTCCTGTGCCGAGGTGAGCTCCACGAGTGGCGGCCGGCAGGTCTTCCACTGCGGGTCATTACCGAAGTGCGCCACCGTGGCCTTGAGCGCGGGAATCATCGGGTGCTTTTGCAGGATGCGCCGCGTGGCGGTAATGCCGGCCTGCAGCGCGTCCGCGTCCGGCGAGCGCCAGCTGCGGTAGACCTTGTCGATCGCGCCCGGATTCACGTTGCCCGTGGCGGTGATGCAGCCCTTGCCGCCGCCGCGCATGTTGGCGAGGAGGAACTCCTCGCTCCCCGCGAAGACGTCGAAGCCCGCCTTCGCGAACTGGTCGAGCATCGCCTTCGTGTTGTCCCAGTTGCCCGAGGAGTCCTTCACGCCGGCGACGATGCCGGGATATTTGGACAGGAGCTTCTCGATCAAGGCGAGGGAAATGGCGACCTGGGAGACCGGCGGGATGTGGTAGAGGTAGAGCTGCAGGCGCTCGTCGCCCACGCGCTCGATCACCTCGGCGAAGTTGCGGTAGAGGCCTTCATCCGAGACGTTCTTGTAGTAGAAGGGCGGCAGCATGAGCACGCCCGCGCAGCCGAGCTCCACCGCGGCGCGCGTCATCTCGATCGAGTCGGAGATCGCGCAATGCCCGGTTCCAGGCATGAGCGCGGAGGCTGGGACGCCACCCGCCACGAGCGCCTCGAGGAGCTTCCTCTTTTCGCCGACCGACATCGAGTTGGCTTCGCTGTTCGTGCCGAACACGGCCAGCCCTGCACAGCCGCTCTTCAGGAGCCAGCGGCAATGGCGCACGAAGCGCGGGGCGTCCGGCGCGTAGTCGCGGTTGAACGGCGTGACGACGGGCGAGAGCACGCCCTCGATGCGCTTCACTTTGCTCATGGCGGGTTTCATGCGGCTCCTTTTCTCTAGTCGGGCTTCGCGCCGCTCGCCTTCACGATCGGCGCCCAGCGCGCGAGGTCGGCGCGGATCATCGCGCCCATCTCCTCCGGCGTGCCGGGAATGACGTTGTAGCCGAGCTCGTGCATGCGCTTCACGAATTCGGGGGACCTCGCCGCCTGGACGGCGGCGGCATTGAGCTTCGCGATCGGGTCCCTGGGCGTGCCGGCGGGAACCATGAGGCCGAACCAGACGCCCGATTCGTAGCCGGGCACGCCGGCCTCGGCGACGGTCGGGAGCTCCGGCAGGGCGGGATCGCGTTTCGCGCCGGTGGTCGCGATGGCGACGAGCTTTCCGGCCTTGATATGCGGGAGCGAAGACGGGATGTTGTCGAACATCATGTTCGTCTGGCCGGCGAGGAGGTCCGTAATGGCCGGCGCGCTGCCCTTGTACGGGATGTGGACGATGTCGGTCCCGGTGAGCTGGGTGAACATCGCGCCGGACATGTGGATGCTCGTGCCGCTGCCGCTCGAGGCGTAGGTGAGCTTTCCCGGCTCCTTCTTCGCGAGGGCGATGATCTCCTTCACCGTGCGCGCCGGGAGCGACGGGTGGACTACGAGGACATTGTTGAGCGAGACGAGCGGCGCAACCGGCGCGAGCTCCCTGTTCGGATCGACCGGCATCTTCGCGTAGAGCGCCGGATTGATCGCCTGGATGCCGCTCGTGGTCATGACCATCGTGTAGCCGTCGGGCGCCGCGTGCGCGGCCTCCAAGGCGCCGAGGTTCCCGCCGGCGCCGGGCTTGTTCTCCACCGTGACCGGCTGGCCGAGGATCTTCGTCATCTCGTTCGCCGTGGCGCGCGAGGCAATGTCCACCGCGCCCGCGGGCGTGAAGGGCACGATGAGGCGCAGCGGCTTCGAAGGAAAAGCCTGCGCGGCGGCCGCGAGCGGCGCGAGCACGGCAACGAGGAGTGCGAACAGGCGGGTCACGGAACGCGGCGTGGCGGAGAGTGCGAGGGCGGAATTATAAGGGGGGAGAGATGGCGGATCTCTCGCGTGCCAGCAACATCGCGGCGCCGCCGGCACGGCCGAGTTACTCGCCGATTAGTTCCGACGCGTCATGCGCCTCTGCGGCCTTCGCTCTACGGCCGACAGCGGCTCCGATCTCATTTTCAGGAAAAAGCTAAGGTCCGCTTTCGGCA
>JAFAGU010000342.1 GCA_019237595.1 Betaproteobacteria bacterium
GCCGATGGGGCCGTTCCTCTGCTTGCCCAGGATCACCTCCGCGATGCCGCGCTGCTCCTCGGGCAGGTCGGGCTTGTAGACCACCTCGCGGTAGATGAACATGATCACGTCCGCATCCTGCTCGATGGCGCCGGACTCGCGCAGGTCCGACATCACCGGGCGGCGGTCGGGCCGCTGGTCGACCGCGCGGTTGAGCTGCGAGAGCGCGATCACCGGCACGTCGAGCTCCTTCGCCATGGCCTTGAGGGAGCGCGAGATCTCGGAGATCTCGGTGGCGCGGTTCTCGCCCTGCGCGGTCGAGGACATGAGCTGCAGGTAGTCGATGACGATGAGGCCGAGCTTGGAATATTGCCTCTTCAGCCTCCTTGCCCTTGCCCTCACTTCCAGCGCCGTCAAGGCGCCGCCCTCGTCGATGAAGAGCGGCGTCTCGTGGAGCTTCGCCATCGCATCGGAGAGCTCGCTCCATTCGCGGTCGTTGAGCTTTCCGGTGCGCATCTTGTGCTGGTCCACGCGCGCGATGGAGCCGAGCATCCGCATCGCGAGCTGCGCGGCGCTCATCTCCATGGAGAAGATCGCCACTGGAAGGCCGTTGTCCACGGCCACGTGCTCGGCGATGTTGAGGGCGAGCGCGGTCTTGCCCATGCTCGGGCGCCCGGCGACGACGACGAGATCGCCCGCCTGCAGGCCCGAAGTCATCTGGTCGAGGCGCGTGTAGCCCGTCGGCACGCCGGTCACGTCCGACGGGTTGTCGCGGTGGTAGAGGTGGTCGATGCGCTCGAAGACGCGCGCGAGGACCGGCTTGATCTCCATCAGGCCCTGGTCGCGCCGAGCGCCGGATTCGGCGATCTGGAAGATCTTCGACTCCGCCTCGTCGAGCATCTGCCCGACGTCCTTGGAGCCGGGATTGAGCGCGTCCTCCGCGATGCCGGTCGCCACCTGCGCGAGGCGGCGCTGCACCGACTTCTCGCGCACGAGCTCGGCGTAGCGCCGGATGTTGAGCGCGCTCGGCGTGTTCTGCGCCAGCGCGCCCAGGTAGGCCGGGCCGCCGGTCTTGTCCTTGTCCTCGCTCGCCTCGATGGACTCCGAGACCGTGACCACGTCGGCGGGCTTGTTCGCCTCGACGAGCCGCGCGATGTGGCGCCAGATGCGCCGGTGGTCGTCGCGGTAGAAGTCCTCGCCCGTGACAAGGTCCGCGACCCGGTCGAACGCCTGGTTGTCGAGCAGGAGCGCCCCGAGCAGGGACTGCTCCGCCTCTATAGAGTGTGGCGGGGTTTTGAACTGAAAGACATTTTCCTGAGCGGGAGCTGTGCTGGATTGTGGCAATGCCATATTGTTATCTCCCCCGATTTCTCCCGACCGTGAGGTTGCGAATCATACGGAATGCGCAGAAAACATTTTGTGGACAAGTCGGTGGATAAGCAGTGAGTAACGAGTGGACAACAACGTATTTCCTGTTTAGAGAAAAGTCCGAGAAGACCTCCTGTCAGTCGGGAAACTGTCCCTAGTGGCATTTTATACAGTACACTTTTCCGACCTCGATGAACAAAATTCCTCGACCGTCGCGCCGAGGCGTCGAAGCTCGGGCTGAACTAGTCTTAACCACGTTAATCGCCGGCACTTTTGGCGAGCCATTACGCAGAGCTGCCTAGCAACGTAAAAAGAAAAGGGGCCATGAGGCCCCTTCCTTTACGACAATTTCTTAAATCTTACTGCTCGCCGAGCACGGACACCTTGATGGTCGCGGTGACGTCGGTGTGCAGCGCCACCTGGATGGGATAGTCGCCCACCTGCTTGAGCGGCCCCTGCGGCATGCGGATCTGCGAGCGCTCGACCTCGTGGCCCTGCTTCCTGAGGGACTCGACGATGTCGTAGTTCGTGACCGAGCCGAAGAGCCGGCCGTCCGGGCCCGCCTTCTGCGTGATCTGGACCATGAAGCCCTCGAGCTTCGTGCCCTGCTCCTGCGCCTTGGCGAGCTGCGCGGCTTGCGCCTTCTCGAGCTCGGCGCGCTTCGATTCGAAGGCCTTGATGTTCGCCTCGGTGGCTCGCTTCGCCTTGCCCTGCGGGATGAGGAAGTTGCGGGCGAAGCCGTCCTTCACCTTGACCACGTCGCCGAGGTTGCCGAGGTTCGCCACCTTTTCCATGAGGATGACTTGCATGGCGCGGTCCTCAGTGGAGATCGGTGTACGACAGGAGGGCGAGGAAGCGCGCGCGCTTGATCGCCTGCGAGAGCTGCCGCTGGTAGCCGGCCGAGGTCCCGGTGATGCGCGCCGGGATGATCTTGCCGGTCTCGTTCACGAAGTCCTTGAGCGTCTCGATGTCCTTGTAGTCGATCCACTCGGCCTTCTCGGCGGTGAAGCGGCAGAACTTGCGCCGGCGGAATAGCGCCCGCTGGCCCTTGTCCTTCTTGTCCTTGCCCTTGCCCTTGCCGAACTTGCCTTTGCCTCTTGGAGGTGCCATGTCTTAGTTGCCTTCCGTAAATTCGATGTTCGTCGCGTGCAGCACGAGCTTCTTCGAGCGCTTGCCCTTCGGGGCAAGGAATCCCTGCAGCCTTACTTCCACTCCGGGCGCCGCGGCGGCAATCAGCCTCGCCTGCGCCTGGAACGCCACTGCCGGGATCTCCGCCTTCACCTTGCGCCGCCCGCCCGCCTCGTCCTGCTCCGATTTGTGGTCGATCCTGAATTCCACGACCGGGACGCCGGCAGGCGTGTAGCGCAGTTCGCTCAGCTCGAGAAGCCTTCCCTGGATTTCGATCCTGTTCAGGTCGCGGGCGCGGCGCTCGGCGCCTCCGCCGGGCGGGGCTCGCCGCCCCGCTCTCCGCGGCCCTCCATCATCGACTTCGACTTCTCCTCGCGCATCATCGGCGAAGGGCTGGTATGCGCCTTCGGCATCTGGATGATGAGGTGGCGCAGCACCGCGTCGGAGAACTTGAACGAGTGCTCGAGCTCCGCGAGCGTCTCGTTGTCGCACTCGATGTTCATGAGCACGTAGTGCGCCTTGTGCACCTTCTGGATCGGGTACGCGAGCTGCCGGCGGCCCCAGTCCTCGAGGCGGTGCACCGTGCCCTGGCGGCCGGCGATGACGTTCTTGTAGCGCTCGACCATCTGCGGCACCTGCTCGCTCTGGTCGGGATGGACGATGAAAACGATCTCGTAATGCCGCATGTCTTGTTCGCTCCGTTTCCTATGGGTTGAGCCCAACCGTCATGCGTAACGGTGTGAGCAGGAAGGGGCGGGATTCTACTTGAAAAACCGCGCCTTGGGGATCAATCGGCCCCGCCGATCCCGAGCTCCTTCTTGACCGTTTCCAGGACGGGCCCGACCTTCCGGACGGCTTGGCGGATCTTTTCCGGGTCCGTCTCGAGGGTGCGCGCCCAGTAGTCGAGCGCGGAGGGCTTCAATTCGATGAGGGTCGGGTCGGGCGGGCTGTATTCAGCCATGCTCCTGAGACCGGCGCGGTGCGGGTTTGTTCTCCCGCCGCCTCACCGACTCGAAGAGACAGACGCCCGCCGCCACGGAGACGTTGAGGCTCTCCACTCCGCCTTGCATCGGGATCTTCACGAGCAGGTCGCAGCTCTCGCGCGTAAGCCGCCGCATGCCTTCCCCTTCCGCGCCGAGCACCCAGGCGATCGAGCCCGGGAGGTCCGCCTCGTAGAGCGTCTGCCCGGCCCGCTCGTCGGCGCCCACGATCCAGACGTTCCGCTCCTTGAGGTCCGCGAGGCAGCGGGCGAGGTTCGTGACCATGAGGTAAGGCGTCTGCTCGGCGGCGCCGCTCGCCACCTTCGAGACGGCCGGCGTCACGCCTACGGCCCGATCCTTCGGCGCCACCACCGCATGCGCGCCGGCGGCGTTCGCCACGCGCAGGCACGCGCCCAGGTTGTGCGGATCGGTCACGCCGTCGAGGACGAGGAGCAGCGGGTCTTCGATTCCTTCCAGCACTTCGTCCAGCGACGAGGCGAGGTCGCGCACTTCGACCCGCGCGACGACGCCCTGGTGGCGGCCGCCGCCGCAGAAGCCGTCGAGGCGCTGCGTCGGGACGTGCATCACTCGCACGCCCGCCCGCTCGGCCGCCTGGACGAGGTCCTTCGCGCGCGCATCCTTCCTCTTCTCGTCGACGAACACCTCGAGCACCGAGCGCGGGTCCGCGCGCAGCCGCGCGAGCACCGCGTGGAAGCCGAAGACCACCCTCGGTTCGCGCTCGCCCTTCAAGCGGGAACCAGGTCCATCTTGCGCGAATCGAGGTCCACGCGCACGAGCTTCACCTTCATGCGGTCGGCGAGGCGGAAGCGCTTGCCGGTGCGCTCGCCCAGCAGCGCATGCCGCGTCCCGTCGTACTGGAAGTAGTCGCGCCCGAGCTCCGAGATGTGCACGAGCCCGTCGACGAAGTAGTCGTCGAGCGTGACGAAGAGGCCGAAGGGGGTTACGCCGGTGATGGTGCCCGCGAAGCTCTCGCCCACGTGCCCGCGCATGTAGTAGCACTTGAGCCAGTTCTCCACGTCGCGGCTCGCCTCGTCGGCGCGCCGCTCCGTCTCGGAGCAGTGGCGGCCGAGCGCATCCCAATCGACGCTTCGATAGTCCTTGTTCTGCAGCAAGGCCTTGATCACGCGATGCACGAGCAGGTCCGGGTAGCGCCGGATCGGCGAGGTGAAGTGCACGTAGGCGTCGAAGGCGAGGCCGAAGTGCCCGACGTTGCTCGGGCTGTAGACCGCCTGCTTGAGCGAGCGAAGGAGAATCGTCTGCAGGAGCGCGAAGTCGGGCCGCTTGCGGATGCGCTCGAGGAGCTCGGCGTAGTCCTTCGGCCGCGGCACCTCGCCGCCGGGGAGCTGCAGCCCCAGCTCGGCGAGGAAATCGCGGAGCGCGCTCACTTTCTCGGCCGCCGGGACGTCGTGCACGCGGTAGAGCACCGGGTGATGGCGCTTGGCGATGAAGTCGCCCGCGCATACGTTCGCCGCCAGCATGCATTCCTCGATCAGCCGGTGCGCGTCATTCCGCTGCTCGGCCACGATGCGCTCGATCTTGCCCTTCGCGTCGAAGACCATGCGGGTCTCGACCGTCTCGAAGTCGATCGCGCCGCGCCGCTGGCGCGCGGCATGCAGGACCTTGAACACCGCGTAGAGGCTGCGGAGGTTTTCCGGGCACCGGTTGCCGGAGATCTCCTCCCACACCTTCGTGTAGGTGAGGCGCGCGTGCGAGCGGAAGACGGCGTTGTAGAACTCGTAGCGCGCCACCTCGCCCTTGGGCGTCACCGACATCTCGCAGACCACGGCGAGGCGGTCGACGCCGGGATTGAGCGAGCAGAGCTCGTTCGAGAGCTTCTCCGGGAGCATCGGGATGACGCGCCGGGGGAAGTAGACCGAAGTTCCCCGCTCGCGCGCCTCGAGGTCGAGCGCGTCGCCGTGCCGCACGTAGTGGCTCACGTCCGCGATCGCGACCCAGAGCCGGAAGCCCTTGCCCTCCGGGCGGCAGTACACGGCGTCGTCGAAGTCGCGCGCCGTCTCGCCGTCGATCGTCACGAACCCGAGGTCGCGCAGGTCGTCCCGGTTCCGGATCTCGCGCTCTTCGACGCGGTCCGGGAAGGCGCGCGCCGCGGCGAGCGCCCGCTTGGAGAATTCGTGCGGCAGGTCGAACTTGCGCACCGCGATCTCGATCTCCATGCCCGGATCGGCATGGTGTCCCAGGACCTCCACCACGCGTCCCACCGGCTGCGCGTGACGGTTCGGATGCGCGACGAGCTCCACGGTCGCCACCTCGCCGGCCCTTGCTTTTCCCGCCGCGTCCGGCGGCACGAGGATGTCCTGCGAGATGCGCCGGTCCTCCGGCACGAGCCGCAGCACGCCCCCTTCGTTGAGGATCCGCCCGACGATGCGGCGCTTCGCGCGCTCGAGCACTTCCACGATCATCCCGGTGGAGCGCCCGCGCGAATCGCGGCCGACGACGCGCACCGCGGCGCGGTCGCCGTGCAGCACCTGGCGCATCTCGTTGGCCGGAAGGAAGATCGACGCGCCGCCGTCGTCGGGCGCGAGGAAGCCGTGCCCGTCCGGATGGCCTTCGATGCGGCCTGCGACGACCGCGATGCGGCGCGCGACGAGCAGCGCGCCGGCGCGGTTGCGCACGACTTCGCCGGCGCGCTCGAGCGCAGCGATGTCCTTTTCGAAATCTTCTCGCTCGGCTCGCGCGATCCTAAGGCGCTGCGCGAGCTCCTTGGGCGTGAGCGGCTCTCTCGCGCGCTCGAGCTCGGACAGGATGCTCGACGCGTGCTCGGCATGCCCGCGCTCGGCGCGTGAGCGCCGGCGCAGCGCGGTGCGGGAGGGTTTTTTTCGCGACACTAAGGTAGAATTCGCGCCCGCGCCGAGGTGGCGGAATTGGTAGACGCACTAGGTTCAGGTCCTAGCGGTGGCAACACTGTGGGGGTTCGAGTCCCTTCCTCGGCACCAGTCATTTACCTGAAAGCATAGCAGCGTAGTCCCGTCCGACCATTGCGGCGCGGCGCGGCGCGGCCCAACATTGCGTCGTGGAGAGGGATGCGCTGGACTGGCGCCGGGCGCATAGGCCCGGCGAGGCGACGCAGCCGAGCGGCGCCCACCCACGGCGCGCCATCCGCGTCAAGTGCATCACCGCCGAGGCCGCGTTCGCGGCGCTCGCGATCGAATGGAACCGCCTGCACGACCTGACGCCGTCGGCGAGCGTGTTCAATTCCTGGGTATGGCAGTACCAGTGGTGGCGCAGCTACGGCGGCGGCCAGCCGCTGCGCGTGCTCGTCGCTTCGCAAGGCGACGAGGTGCTCGGCATCCTCCCGCTCTACGTCCAGCGCGAGCGCGCCTTCGGCGCGCAGGTGAGCGTGCTGCGCCTGGTCGGCACCGGCGGCGACACGCACCCCGACGACCTCGGCCCGGTGCTCGACGCCCGGCACGAGCGCGAGGTCGCTCGCGCGCTTGCGCGCGCGGCGGTGCGGGCCCCCGAAGGCGACCTGCTCCTCGTCACCGACATCGACCCGGACACGGCGTTCGCCGAGGAGCTCGAGCTCGCGGCGCGGCGCGCGCGCCGGCCGGCTCGCGTGGGCCGCACCGAGCGCATCGTCTACATCGACCTCCCCGCGAGCTGGGACGCCTACCTCGCCTCGCTGAGCGGCAACCGCCGCGCCGAGATCCGCCGCGCGCGCAAGCGCCTCGCCGCCGCGCACGCCGTGCGCTTCTTCGTCTGGGACGACGCCGCGCGCCTGGACTACGCCACCGAGCGGCTCGCGGACCTGCATCGCAGGCGCTGGGCGGCGGCGGGAGGCAGCGAATCGTTCGCCTCGCGCGAGTACCTCGACTTCCATCGCGCCGTCATCGGCTCCTCGCTCGCGCGCGGATGGCTGCGGCTCTACTGCCTCGAGATCGACGGGACGCTCGTGGCGATGACCTACTGCTACCGATTCCGCAACCGGGTCTTCGTCATGCAAGGCGGCTTCGATCCCGGGTGGGCGCAGTGGAAGCCCGGCACGGTCCTTCTTTCCCACGCCATCGAGCACGCCATCGGCGAAGGCAACGAGGTGTTCGACTTCCTGCGCGGCGAGCACCGCTACAAGGACCACCTCGCCAACGGGAGCCGCGATACCGTGTACGCGGCCATCCTGAGGCGCAATCTGCGCTCGCTCGCCTACCTGCTCCGTCCGCCGTACATCCCGATGCAGCGGAACAGCCTGCGCTCGCGCGCGGCGCGCGCCGTGCGGCGCTTCTTCCGACTGCGCGAGCCCGCCGCCTGATCGATCGAGCGTGTCTTCGCCGGCGTGCTACGCTCGGCCGATGGACTACCGCCCGCTCGGCCGCACCGGAATCCAGGTCTCGCGCCTGTGCTTCGGCACCATGTCGTTCGGGGGCGATGCCGACGAGGCCGCCTCCGCGCAGATGTTCCGCGCCTGCCGCGACGCCGGCATCAACTTCTTCGATACCGCGGACCAGTACAACAAGGGCCGCTCGGAAGAGATCCTCGGCGAGCTGATCCGCGGCAGCCGCGAGGACCTCGTCATCGCCACCAAGTGCTACAACCCCTCGGGCCCGGATCTCAACGCGCGCGGGTCCTCGCGCCGGCACGTCAGCCGCGCCGTGGAGGCAAGCCTGCGGCGGCTCAAGACCGACCGCGTCGAGGTCCTCTACCTGCACCAGTTCGACGCGCTGACGCCGATCGAGGAGATGATGCGCGCGCTCGAGGATCTCGTGCGCGCGGGCAAGGTGCTCTACCCGGCGGCGAGCAACTTCGCCGCCTGGCAGGCGCAGCGCGCGCTCGACGTGCAGGAGCGCATGGGCTGGGCGCGCCTGCAGGCGCTGCAGCCGATGTACAGCCTCGTGAAACGCCAGGCCGAGGTCGAAATCCTGCCGATGGCGATCGCGAACGGCCTTTCCGTCTTTCCGTACAGTCCCGCAGGCGGCGGGCTCCTCTCCGGCAAATACGCGGCTGGCGGCGCGAGCGGCCGGCTGAAGACCAACAAGATGTACGAATCGCGGTACGGCGAGCCTTGGATGCACCAGGTCGCCGCCGATTTCTCCGCCTTCTCGAAGAAGAAGGGCATCCATCCCATGAGCCTCGCGGTCGCCTGGGTCGCCGCGCATCCCGGCGTCACGGCGCCCATCATCGGCGCGCGCAGCCTCGAGCAGCTCCAGCCGTCGCTCGATTCGATCCGCGTCGACATGACGCCCGCGCTGCGCGCCGAGATCTCGGCGCTCTCGCGCACGCCGGCACCCGCGACCGACCGCTCGGAAGAATCCACGACCAGGTAGTCCGCCAGGACTAGCGCCCGCCAGCACGCGTCGCGCGCAAGGTTCCTACCAGCCTAGGCGCTCGACACTACAGAGCGACGGTGCGTTAACACGACAGGGCTAACTTGGCGGCATGCCGCATGCCGCGCCGGCCCCGCTCCTCCTCACCCTGGCCTCGCTCCTGTGCCTGCTCGCTGCCGGATGCAGCGCGATGCTTCCGAAGTCGCGCACCGTGACGCAAAGCCCGTGGGGGAGCTACCGCGACGCGCAGCTCACCTTCGACAAGATCATCCCCGGGCAGACGACGAGCGCGGAGCTGCGCGACCTGCAGCTCGATCCGGAAGCGAACCCGAACATCTCCATCCTCAACTATTCGGAGGTGCTGACGCGCTTCATGCCGAACGCCTCCATCCGCCTCGACGACCTGGATACGGGCGTGCGCGACTGCATCAGCGCGAAGACCCAGTGCAGAGGCTACGCCGTGCAGCAGAAGACCACGGTGAAGAACCGCGAGGGCAATTTCTTCGCCGACGTGCTCGGCTTCGACCGCGAGACGCACACCACGGGCTGGTGCTTCAACGGCCTCCTCCTCGTGAAGGACGGCGTGGTGATCTACAAGCTCACGAGCGGCCAGCCGAACATCGTCGAGCACGAGAACGTCAAGAACCCGCTCGGGCCGGTAATGGGCCTCGGGCAGAAGATCTTCGGGATCTTCTAGCCGCCGCTCACGCGTCGTAGGGGTGGCGGCGCACGATCGTCTCCTCGCGGTCCGGGCCGGTGGAGATGATGTCGAGCGGCACGCCGCACAGCGACTCGATGCGCTCGAGATAAGCGCGCGCGGCGTGCGGCAGCTGTTCGTAGGACTTGACGCCGACCGTGCTCTCCTGCCAGCCGGGCAGCTCCTCGTAGACGGGCACGCAGCGCTCGAGCTCCTCGGCACCCACCGGCAGGATGTCGCTCAGCTCGCCGTCGATGCGGTAGCCGACGCAGATCTTCAGCGCTTCGGCGCCGTCGAGCACGTCGAGCTTCGTGATGCACAGGCCCGAGACGCCGTTCAGCTGGATCGAGCGCTTGAGGGCCGCGGCGTCGAACCAGCCGGTGCGGCGCGGCCGCCCCGTGGTGGCGCCGAACTCCTGGCCGCGCTGCCGGAGCCGCTCGCCCACGTCGTCGGAGAGCTCCGTCGGAAACGGGCCTTCGCCCACGCGCGTGCTGTAGGCCTTGGTGATGCCGAGCACGTAGTGAAGGTGCATCGGGCCGATGCCCGCGCCGGCGGCGGCCGCGCCCGCCACGCAGTTGGAGGACGTCACGTACGGATAGGTGCCGTGGTCGATGTCGAGGAGCGAACCCTGCGCGCCCTCGAATAGCAGGTTCTTTCCCTTGCGGTTCGCGTGGTAGAGGGCTCGCGGCACGTCGGCCACCAGCGGCGCGAGCCGCGGCGCGAGCGCGAGCGTTTCGTCGAGGGTCTTCTGGAAATCCACCTTTTCCCTCTGGAAGAACTTCTCCAGGACGAAATTATGGAATTCGAGCAGCTCCTTCAGCTTCTCGGCGAAGCGGGCCGGCTTGAAGAGGTCCTGCACGCGCAGCGCGCGGCGCGCGACCTTGTCCTCGTACGCGGGGCCGATGCCGCGCCCGGTGGTGCCGAGCTTCTTCGCCGCCTCGCGCGCCCGGTCGAGCGCCACGTGGTACGGAAGGATGAGCGGGCAGGCCTCGGAGACGATGAGCCGCGCGACGACGTTGCGCACGCCGCCCGCCTCGAGCGCTTCCATCTCCTCGATGAGCGCCTGCGGCGAGAGGACGACGCCGTTGCCGATGAAGCAATCCACGTCGCCGCGCAGGATGCCCGACGGAATCAGGTGCAGGACCGTCTTCTTCCCGCCGATCACGAGCGTGTGCCCGGCATTGTGGCCGCCCTGGAAGCGCACGACGCCCTGCGCCCGGTCGGTGAGCCAGTCGACGATCTTGCCCTTGCCCTCGTCGCCCCACTGCGTGCCGACCACCACCACGTTCCTCGCCGTCATTTGCGCTTCTTCCTTCCGCCGGCCTTGAGCGAGGCGAGCGCGCGCAGGTCCATGGAGAAACCGGTCGCCGGGCGGGCGCGGCCGAAGGCCTTGCCGACTTCGTCATAGCGGCCGCCTCGCGCCACCGCGCCGGTGACGCCGTCGCAGTAGGCGTCGAACACGACGCCGGAGTGGTAGTGGTAGCCGCGAAGCTCGGCGAGGTCGAACCCCACCGGGATGGGGCAGGCCTTCGCAAGCGCGTGCAGCGTCTTCAGCGCCTTCTTGAGCGAATCGATCGCGGGAAGGCGCCGCTCTGCCTCGTCGAGCACCTCGGAGCCGCCGTAGAGGTCCGCCAGGAGGAGCAGCGCCTCCCGGGTCTTGGCCGGCAGCTTCTTCGCGAGCGCCCCGATGGCGGGCTTGTCCTTTTTCTGCAGGGCTTCGAAAAGCTCGCCTTCCAGTTCCGCTCCGATGCGCGCATCGCGCGCAATGGAGCGGAACACCGCCACGTGGCCGATGTCGATGCGCGGGGAGCGCGCGCCCGAGAGCGCGAGCGCCTCGCACAGGAGGCGCAGCACCTCGGCGTCGGCGACCGGGCGCGCCTCGCCATAGATCTCGGCGCCGATCTGGATCGGCTCGCGCGTCGCGCCGGGCGTCGCCGGCCGCGTGTGCAGGACGCTCCCGCAATAGCAAAGCCGCGCCACGCCCTTGCGGTTGAGCAGGTGCGCGTCGATGCGCGCGACCTGCGGCGTGAGGTCCGCCCGCACGCCCATCGTGCGCCCGGAGAGCTGGTCGACCACCTTGAACGTCCGCAGCTCCAGGTCGTGGCCCGTTCCGGTGAGGAGCGAGTCGGTGTACTCGAGCAGCGGGGGGATCACGAGCTCGAACCGGTTCGCGAAGAAAAGGTCCAGGATCGCGCGGCGAAGCGATTCGATCCGCCGCGCCTCCGCGGGGAGGATGTCTTCTACGTACTCCGGCAGCACCCAGCGCATCACGCCCGCCTCACTTCAGAGCCTCGCGAGCCAGAGGATCACGAGTCCGACGATCATCGAGGAGAGCCCGACGAAGCGGATCTGCCCGTCGTTCATCTGGGTGATCCGCCGGAAGGTGTCGCGCCACAGGCCCGGCGCTAGGAAGGGCAGGACGCCCTCGAGGATCAGCATGAGCGCGAGCGCCATGAGGAACGTGTTCGCCAAGATGTCAGCGCCGCGCTCGGCGCGCCCTCATTTTCTGCCTGCGCTGCGGCCCTGGCCGTCGCGACCCAGGGAGTCGCGCAGGTAGCGGAAGAAGTCGGAGTCCGGCTGCAGGAGCAGGAGGTCGCTGCGCCCATGGAAGCTCTGCTTGTAGGCCTCCATGCTGCGGTAGAACGCGTAGAACTCGGCGTTGCCCGAGAAGGCGTTCGCGTAGATAGCGGAGGCCCTTGCGTCGCCCTCGCCCTTCGTGCGCTGGGCGTCGCGGTAGGCCTCGGCAACGATGATCTCGCGCTGGCGGTCCGCGTCGGCGCGGATGCGCTCGCTCTCGGCGGCGCCGGTGGAGCGCTGCTCGTTGGCGATGCGCTTGCGCTCGGCCTGCATGCGGCCGAAGACCGACTCGCTCACTTCCTGGGGCAGGTCGACGCGCTTCAGGCGCACGTCGATGATCTCCACGCCGATCCTCTTCAGGTCCGCATCGGCCTTGGTGCGCACGTCGGCCATGATCTCGTCGCGCTGGCCCGAGACGGCGTCGTGCACGGTCCGCCGGTTGAACTCGGCCTGCAGCACGTCGGAGATCGTCTGCTTGATCCGCCCGGCGGCGCTGCGCTCGTCGCCCTCCACGCTCACGTAGTACTGCTGGGCGTCGGCGATGCGCCACTTCACGAACGAGTCGACGAGCAGCGGTTTCTTCTCCGAGGTGATGAAGCGCAGCGGCTCGGGGTCGTCGAAGGTGAGCACGCGCATGTCGAAGAAGCGCACCGACTGGATGAGCGGCCATTTCACGTGCAGGCCGGAGTGCTTCACCACTTCCTTCACCTGGCCGAACTGCAGCACGATCGCGTTCTGCGTCTGGTCGACGGTGTAGAGCGCGCTCGAGGCGAGGAGCACGACCACGAGCAAGGCGACCGCGATGGGGGCGAGCGCTTTCATGGCCGCCTCACCGGTCCGCCCGGTCGCGGTTGCGCAGCGACTCGCGCGAGCGCGGCCCGCCGCCCTCGGAAGCCGCCGGCTCCTGCGGCGAGGGCCGCGCGGGCTGCGCGCCCTCCACCGGCGAGCCCGCGCTCTGCATGAGCTTGTCGAGCGGCAGGTAGAGGAGGTTCCCCTGCCCGCGGTAGTCGAGCAGGATCTTGTTCGTCGAGGAGAGGATCTGCTGGAGCGTCTCGATGTAGATGCGCTCGCGGGTCACCGCCGGCGCCTTGGAGTACTCGGCGAGGACCTGCTTGAAGCGCGAGGCCTCGCCCTCGGCGTTGGCGATCACGCGCTGCTTGTAGCCGTCGGCCTCCTGCAGCAGCCTCGAAGCGGCTCCCCTCGCCCGCGGGATCACGTCGTTCGCGTAGGCCTGGCCCTCGTTCTTCTGCCGCTCGCGGTCCTGGCCGGCCTTCACCGCGTCGTCGAACGCCGCCTGCACCTGCTCCGGGGGCTGCGCCGCCTGGATCGTCACCGTGCTGATCGCGATGCCGGTGCCGTAGCGGTCGTGGATCTGCTGCATGACGGTGGCCGCCCGCTTCGCGATCTCTTCGCGGTTCTCGTAGAGGATGCCGTCCATCTTGCTCTTGCCGATCACCTCGCGCATCGCCGTCTCGGCGATCTGCTGGGCGCTCTCGTCGGGCTTGCGCACGTTGAACACGTAGTCGCGCGCGTCCTTGACCGTGTACTGCACGGCGAACTGCAGGTCGACGATGTTCTCGTCGTCCGTGAGCATGAGCGATTCCTTCAGCACCTTCGCCCGCACGTTGTTGCGGTAGCCCACCTCCAGCGAGCGCACCTGCTCGAGGTTGACGATCTCGTGGCGCTGGATGGGCCAGGGCGCGCGCAGGTGCAGCCCCGGGTCGGTCTGCTCCGAGTAGCGCCCGAACGTGAGCACGACGGCGCGCGAGCCCGCCTGCACGACGTAGAAACCGCTCGCAAGCCAGACCGCGAGCACGATGAGGATGAGCAGCCCTGCCCCGCCGCCGAACTGCCAGCCGGTGGGACCCGAAGGCGGCGGCGCGCCGGCGCCGCGGCGGCGGCCGAAGAGCTCCGCGAGCCTCCGGTTGAAGTTGCGCCAGAGCTCGTCCAGGTCCGGCGGCCCCTGGTTGCCGCCGGGGCCGCCCCGGGAGCCGTCGGGACCGCGGGAGCCGCGTCCCCAGTTTGGATCGTTCAAAGACACGATGGGAGGCAGGGGCCGTTGAGTAACTTCAGTGACATGAGGTTCTAGCGCGCCCGAAGCGAGGGCGATTCGGCTGCCGGAGCCCCGCGCGCCGCCGAGCGCGCCCTCGCGAACTCGGCGATCGCACCGCGCAGCGCCTGAAGCCCCGCGCCGCTGCGGGCGCTCACGAAAACGCGCGAAATCCTACCATACTGGTCGCGCTCGACCTCGCTCGACGGGGCGTTCGGCGAAGGCAGCAGATCGGTCTTGTTCCAGACGAGAATCTGCGGGATGGCGTCCGCGCCGATCTCCTCCAGGACGGCGTTCACCTGCGCGAGCTGCGCCTCGCGCGCCGGAGAAGCGGCATCCACGACGTGCAGCAGGAGCTCCGCGTGCACGGTCTCTTCGAGCGTGGCGCGGAAGGCAGCGACCAAGCCGTGCGGCAGGTCTCGGATGAAGCCCACCGTATCGGAAAGCGTGACGTTTCCCGCGCCCTCGATCCACACCCGCCGCACCGTCGTGTCCAGCGTCGCGAAAAGCTGGTCGGCCTCGTACGCCTTGGCGTGCGCGAGCGCGTTGAAGAGCGTCGACTTCCCGGCATTGGTGTAGCCGACGATGGACACGGCGAGCAGGTCGCGCCGCGAGCGGGCGCGCCGCTGCGTCTCGCGGCGCCTTCTCAGCTGCGCGATCTTCTCGCGCAGCACCTTGACGCGCTGCGCGATGTAGCGCCGGTCGAGCTCGAGCTGCGTCTCGCCCGGCCCGCCGGTCTTGCCTAGGCCGCCGCGCTGGCGCTCGAGGTGCGACCAGCCGCGCACGAGCCGCGTGGAGAGGTGCTGCAGGCGGGCAAGCTCGACCTGGAGCTTGCCTTCGTTGGTCTGGGCGCGCTGCGCGAAGATCTCGAGGATGAGCTCGGTGCGGTCGAACACGCGCGCGTTGAGCTCGCGCTCGAGGTTGCGTTGCTGCGCCGGCGAGAGCTCGTGGTTGAAGACCACGGTAGCGGCATTCAGCGCCTTCAGCGCCTCGGCGACCTGCGCCACCTTGCCGCTCCCGGCGTAGAACTTCGGATCGGGCCTCTGCCGCCGGCCCCCGATCACCTCGTAGCGGGAAACGCCGGCGCTTTCCACGAGGCGCACGACCTCCTCGACCGACTCCCGGTAGCGGTCGTCGCCGAAGTCGAGGCTTACGATGATCGCCGAGCGCGGGTCGGCGGCTGAGGCGGTGCGGTCCAGCGAGGCCTGCGCTTGCGGGCTACTCCGCGTCCTTGTCGGTGCCGAGATTGATGGGCCGCGAGGGCACGACGGTGGAGATGGCGTGCTTGTAGACCATCTGCGTGACCGAGTTGCGCAGCAGCACGACGTACTGGTCGAACGACTCGATCTGCCCCTGGAGCTTGATTCCGTTCACGAGGTAGATGGACACCGGGACGTGCTCCTTGCGGAGCGTGTTCAGGAACGGGTCTTGTAGCAACTGCCCTTTGTTGCTCATGTTGTTCTCTCTTGGGAGTTTTGTCGCCATACTCTAATTGATTTGCCTAGGGTTTTCTAGCGCTTACCCCACGTCACCGGCGGCGAAACATCGGCGCACTGCGCGCGATGGCGCAGGGCATGATCCATGAGGACGCACGCAAGCATCGCCTCGGCGATGGGCGTGGCGCGTATGCCCACGCAGGGGTCGTGGCGCCCTGTGGTCGCGATGGTCGTCTCGCCGCCGCGAAGGTCGATCGTGCGTCGCGGAAGGCGGATGCTGGAGGTGGGCTTGAGGGCGATGGACAGCGCGATATCCTGCCCGGTGGAGATGCCGCCCAGCACGCCGCCGTTGTTGTTCGTGGCGAAGCCTTGCGCCGTCATCTCGTCGCCGTGCTCGCTGCCCTTCTGCGCGATCGACCGGAAGCCGGCGCCGATCTCGACGCCCTTCACCGCGTTGATGGACATCATGGCCGACGCGATGTCGGCATCGAGCCGGCCGTAGACGGGTTCGCCCCAGCCGACCGGCACGCCTTGCGCGACGACGTTCACGCGCGCGCCCACCGAGTCGCCGCTTTCGCGCAGCTCGTCCATGAATTTCTCGAGCTGCGGGACGGCTTTCGCGCTCGGCGAGAAGAAGGCGTTGTCGTCGACTTCTTTCCACGATTCGAACGGGATCTCGATTTTTCCAAGAGCAGCGAGAAAACCCCTCACCGATACTCCATAGCGCTCGCCAAGCCATTTCTTGGCGATCGCGCCGGCAGCCACGCGCACCACGGTCTCGCGGGCGGAGGCGCGGCCGCCGCCGCGCGGGTCGCGAAAGCCGTACTTCTGCGTGTACGTGTAGTCGGCGTGCCCGGGGCGGAACTTCTCCGCGATCTCGGCGTAGTCCTTCGGGCGCTGATCCTCGTTCCTCACGAGGAAGCCGATCGCGGTGCCGGTCGTCCTGCCTTCGAAGACGCCCGAGAGGATCTCGACCCGGTCCGACTCGCGCCGCTGCGTGACGTGGCGCGAAGTCCCGGGCTTGCGCCGGTCGAGCTCTCTTTGAAGGTCTTCTTCTTTTAGTTGCAGCCCGGGAGGGCAGCCGTCCACCACGCCGCCGTACGCCGGCCCGTGCGACTCGCCGAACGAAGTGACGCAGTAGAGGAGACCGAAGCTGTTGCCCGACATGGATCCATTCTACAGACCCGTGTCGGGCGGCTTTACGCGGGCCAGTTCTTGATGTAGCCCTTCAGCATCTTGTTCTCGAAGTCCTGCTCCTCGAGCACCGCCTTCGCCACGTCGCGGAACGAGATCACGCCGAGGAGCTTGCCGTCCTGCATGACCGGCAGGTAGCGGGCGCCGCTCTCGAGCATCGTGCGGCGCAGGTCGTTCACCTCCATGTCGGGCGCGGCGACGACCGGATCGCTCACCATGATGTCGGCGACCTTGGTGTCGCCGAGCGAGCCGCCGCCGCGCGCGAGCGCGCGCAGGAGCTCGTGGAACGTGAGCATCCCGGCCATGCGACCCTGGTCCAGCACGACCAGGGAGCCGAGGTTCTCGGAGGCCATCCGGGCGACCGCGTCGACCGCGCGTCCGGTCGGCTCGATGCTCAGCAGGCGGTTTCCTTTGACACGCAGGATCTCTCTCACTTGCATGGTGGACCACCTCCTCTGCGCCAGAATACTCTTTTGCCCCATGAGGGCAAGGGGAAAGGCGACGATGGAGCGGCGCAGCAGGAAGTCGGCCATCGTGACCGGCGGCGCGCAGGGGATCGGCGCGGCCGTGGCCCGCGCCCTGCTGGTGCGCGGCTACCAGGTGGTCGTCGCCGACGTGGTGCGCCCCGCTCCCGAGCCGGGCAACGGCTTGATGTACGTCAAATGCGACGTCGCGTCGGAGGCTTCGGTGCGCGCCTGCGTGCGCGAAGCGATCCGCGCGCTCGGCCGGCTCGATGTCCTCGTCAACAACGCCGGCCTCGCCGATCCTGCCGACCCGCCCGTCGAGCGGCTGCCGCTCGCGCGCTGGAACCGGCGCCTCGCGGTCAACCTGACCGGCGCCTTCCTGATGGCCAAGCATTGCGCGGCGCACCTACGCAGGACAAGAGGCGCGATCGTGAACATCGCCTCGACGCGCGCGCTGCAGTCGGAGCCCGACACCGAGGCATACGCCGCGAGCAAGGGCGGCATCGTGGCGCTCACGCATGCGCTTGCCGTGAGCCTCGGGCCCGCGGTGCGCGTGCACTGCGTGAGCCCCGGCTGGATCGCAATGGAAGCGCTGCGCAGGAAAGACCATGCGCAACATCCGGTCGGACGCGCGGGCCGGCCCGACGACGTGGCCGAGCTCGTCGCGTTCCTCGTCTCGCCGCGCGCCGGATTCATCACCGGGCAGAACTTCGTCATCGACGGCGGCATGACGCGCAAGATGATCTACGCGTAAGGACGACTCGCCAGTAGTCTGCGAGAACCCTTCCGCGCGCTTGCGGACGTGGCACAATGAGCGCATGACGCCCCGCGCGATCACCATCCGACTCGCCGAGCCGCGCGACGCGCAGGCGATCGCGCTCATGTCGCGCGACTTCATCGAGACGGGCCTCGGGTGGAAGTACGACGCGCCGCGCGTGCTGCGCGCGATCCGCGACCGCGAGACGCTCGCCGTCGTCGCGTGCGAGAGCGCGAAAGGCGGCCTCGCCGGCGCCATCACCGCCTTCGCCATCATGGAGATGGGCGACGAGCGCGCGCACCTCGTGCTCCTCGCGGTGCGGCCTACGCATCGCCGCCAGGGCATCGGGCTGCGCCTTCTCGAGTGGCTGATCGAGTCGGCGCGCACCGCCGGCATGGCGAGCGTGCACCTCGAGCTTCGCTCCACCAACGATGCGGCGCGGCGCTTCTATCGCGCGGCCGGGTTCTACGAGACCGTTCTCGTCCCCGGGTATTACCGCGGCGGAGAGGGACGCAAGGAAGGCGCGCTCCGGATGCTGCGCGTGCTGCGCGCGCCCGGCCCGCTTCCGTACACCTGGCGCCCGCCGAGGACCGAGGACACCTAGAGCGACCAGTCGCGCGCTTCGGCGTAGGTCGCGACGAGGAAGTCCACGAAGAGGCGCACCTTCGCCGAAAGGTGCTTGCGGCTCGGATAGACCGCGTAGATCGGGACCGGCGCGGGCTCGAAATCCTGCAGCAGCGGCACGAGCCTTCCCGCGCGCACGAACGGCCCGACGATGAAGGCCGGCTCGAACACGATGCCCGCGCCGTGCGCGGCCGCCTCGGCGACGAAGTCTCCGTTGTTGGAATGCAGGTTTCCCCTGACGCGGACGGCGCGCTCCTTGCCGCTCCCATCGCGAAAGCGCCAGAGGTTGCGCGGCGCGAGGTATTCGTAAGTGAAGCAGTTGTGCGAGGCGAGCTCCTCCGGCGTCTTCGGCGCGCCGCGCGAAGCGAGGTACGACGGCGCAGCGCACGGCACGAGGCGCGTCTCGCCGAGCCTGCGCGCCACGAGGTTCGACGAGCCGGTCGTGCCGATGCGGATGGCGAGGTCGAAGCCTTCCTCGACCAGATCGATGACGCGCTCGGAGAGCGAGACGTCGAAGCTCACTTCGGGATGCTGCGCCAGGAAGGCGGCGATCGCCGGCGCAAGGTGCCGCACGCCGAAGACGCCCGAGGTCGTGAGCTTGATCGTGCCGCGCGGCACGATCGCGGCGCGAGTCGCTTCCTGCTCCGCCTCTTCGAGGTCCGCGCGGATCTGCACGGCGCGCTCGTAGAAGCCTCTCCCCACCTCGGTCAGGCTCACGCGGCGCGTGGTGCGGTTGAGGAGGCGCGTTCCCAATTGCGCTTCCAGGTCGGCGACGTGCCGAGAGGCCGCCGAGGTGGAAAGCTTCAGTCGTTCCGCGGCCTTCGCGAAACTGCCCGCCTCGACCACGTGCACGAAGACTTCCAGTGCTGCCAGCTTGTCCATCCTCTATTGTCCCATCCAATGGGAGAATCTATCTACATCTTCCCTGTTTATCCCGACTCACGGGACGAGCATACTTTTCGCACGCGATGGCTGTCGATCGCGCGAGATTTCGGATCCCACCACTGAAACCACGAAAGAGGAGTCACTGAATGAAGCTCTACTACGGACCCGGCGCCTGCTCGCTTTCGCCGCACATCGTGCTGCGCGAGCTCGGCCTGCCCTTCGAGATGAAGAAGGTCAACACGAAGGACAAGACCATCGAAGGCGGCGGCGACTACTGGAAGGTGAACGGGCGCGGCTACGTTCCTGCGCTCGAGCTCGACAACGGCGAGGTCCTCACCGAGGGCCCCGCGATCGTGCAGTACCTCGCGGACCAGAAACCGGAGGCGGGCCTGCTGCCGAAGGCCGGCAGCTTCGAGCGCTACCGCGTCCAGGAATGGCTGAACTTCATCACCTCCGAGATCCACAAGAGCTTTTCGCCGCTCTTCCGCCCGAACACGCCGGACGAGTACAAGACCATCTCGAAGGAAAACCTCGCCAAGCGCTTCGACTGGCTGAACGAGCAGCTGAAGGGCAAGGACTACCTCACCGGCAAGAGCTTCACCGTCGCCGACGCCTATCTCTTCGTCGTGCTCGGCTGGACCAAGCCCCTGGCGATCGACCTTTCGCGCTGGCCCAACCTTGCGGCGTTCCACGCGCGCGTCGCCGCGCGCCCGAAGGTGAAGGAGGCGATGGTTGCCGAGGGGCTCATCAAGAAAGAGCAGGCAATGCAGTGAGCGCGCTGCCGAGCGTCTTCATTTCCCACGGCTCGCCGATGCACGCGCTCGAGCCGGGCGCGGCCGGCGAGGCCTGGGCGGCGCTCGGCCGCTCGCTCGAGCGCCCCAAGGCGATCGTCATCGCCTCCGCCCACTGGGAGACGAACATCCCGATGCTCACCGGCTCGTCGCGGCCGGAGACGATCCACGATTTCTCCGGCTTCCCGGATCCGCTGTACCGGCTGAAATACCCGGCACCCGGCGACCCTGCGCTCGCGCAGCGCGCGCAGGCGCTCTTGCGCGAGGGTGGGTTTGCCGCCGGCATCGACGGCTCGCGAGGGCTCGACCACGGCGCCTGGTCGCCGCTCCTCTACATGTATCCGCACGCCGACATCCCCGTGGTGCAGCTTTCCGTGCAGCCCGCGCTCGGCCCGGGCCATCACGTCGCGCTCGGCCATGCGCTGAGGCCGCTCGCGAAGGAGGGCGTGCTCGTGCTGGGCTCCGGGCACCTCACGCACAACCTGCGCGACTGGGACCGCTCGGGCCGCGCGCAGCCCATGCCCTACGCCCAGGCGTTCCAGCGCTTCGTCTTCGAGAACATCGAGAGCTGGAACCTCGATCGCCTGGCCGAGTACCGCGCGCTCTCGCCCGAAGGCGTGCGCGCGCATCCGACCGAGGAGCATTTCCTGCCGCTCTTCGTCGCGCTCGGCGCGGCGCGCGAGGGCACCCGCCCGGAGCGCATCTTCGACAAGATCGAGGCAGGCGCCCTCGCGATGGACGCCTACGTCTTCCACTAGCAGCCGACAGACCGGCTAGCCGCCGCCGGATCGGCTAGCCGCCGAGGGCCCTGAAGAGGTCCGCGATCGCGGCGCGGTAGGCGCGGAGCGCCTCGATGCGGCCGCTGCGCGCGGCGAGGAGGCCGCGCTCGGCGTCGATCACGTCGAGCTGGCTCGCAATCCCGTTTTCATAGCGCTTGCGCGCAAGGCGCGCCGTCTCGGCGAGCGCGCCGGCGCGCGCGGATTCCGCGTCGTAGCTCTCTCGCGCGCGCGTCTGCGTGACGAGCGCCGAGCGCGTCTCGCTGAACGCCGCCTGGATGACCTTGCGGTAGTTGGCGACGAGCGCGCGCTCCGCCGCTTCGGCCTGCTCGGTCCGCGCCTGGAGGCGGCCGCCCGCGAAGATGGGCTGCGTGGCCGCGAGCCCGAGCGTCCAGAGCCCGGCGCCGCCCTTGAAGAGGTTCGAGAACGCGGCGCTCTCGCTTCCGAGCGCGCCGGTGAGCGCGATCGACGGGAACATGTCCGCGCGCGCCGCGCCGATCTGCGCGTTCGCCGCTGCGAGATGGCGCTCGGCCTCGACGATGTCCGGACGGCGGAGGAGGAGCTCTGAGGGCATGCCCGAGGGCAGGACCGGGGCGCCCGGCCTCTCGCCTTCGACCAGCGCCACCTTGAGCGTGAAATCGAAGATCTCGCGCGGGCTGCGGCCGAGGAGCACGGCGAGCGCCGCTTCCTGGCGCTCGAGGTCGCGCTCGAGCGGCGGCAGCTGGGCGCGCACGGTGGCGGCTTCGGCTTCGAGCTGGCGCAGCTCGAAGTCGCCGATCAGGCCGGCGTCCGCGCGCTTTTTCTGGAGGGTGAGCGCGTCCTCGCGCAGCGCCACGGTCTGGCGCGTGAGCTCGACCTGCTCGGCGAGCGCGCGCAGCGCGAAGTACGCCTTCGCGACTTCGGAGGACAGCGCGAGCCTCACGGTG
>JAFAGU010000056.1 GCA_019237595.1 Betaproteobacteria bacterium
GGCGGGAACGCTCGTCGAGGAGGTGATGGAGCCGGCCGTCGCCTGGTTGATGAGCCAAAGCATGTTGGTGGCGGAATCCGCGTTCGCCATCGCCTCGTCCTGCGTGATGGTCCCGTCCATGAAGAGCTTGAAGAGCGCCTGCTCGAAGGTCTGGGACCCCGGCGACATGCTCTTCTCGAGCGCGTCCTTGATTTCGTTGATCTCGCCCTTCTCGATGAGCTCCGCGATGTGCCGCGTATTGAGCAGGACCTCGACGGCCGCGACGCGCGAGCCGCTCTTCGTGCGGACCAGGCGCTGCGAGATCACCGCCTGCAGCGCGGCGGAGAGGTCGAGCAGCAGGCTCGGCCGGTTCTCGAGCGGGTAGAAGTTGATGATCCGGTTCATCGCGTGGTAGCTGTTGTTCGCGTGCAGCGTCGCAAGGCACAGGTGGCCGGACTGCGCGTAGGCCAGCGCCATCCCCATGGTCTGCTTGTCGCGGATCTCGCCGATCAGGATGCAGTCGGGCGCCTGGCGCAGCGCATTCTTGAGCGCCACCTCGAAGGCCTTGGTGTCCGTGCCGACCTCGCGCTGGTTCACGATCGACTTCTTGTTCTTGAAGATGAACTCGACCGGGTCCTCGAGCGTGAGGATGTGTCCGGACTTGCGCTCGTTGCGGAAGTCGAGCATCGCCGAGAGCGAGGTCGACTTTCCCGAGCCCGTGGCGCCCACCATCAGGATGAGGCCGCGCTTCTGCATGATCACTTCCTTGAGCACCTCCGGCACGCCGAGCGTGTCCAGGGCCGGTATCGAGCCCGGGATGAAGCGCACGACGAAAGCGGGCGTCCCTTTCTGCCTGAACGCGCTGATGCGGAAGGCCCCCACGCCTTCGAGCGCGTAGGCCGTGTTGAGCTCCATCTCGTCCTCGTACTCCTTCACCTGGCGCTCGGTGAGGATCTCGTAGAGGAGCTGCTTGACCGTCTCGGAGGTCATCTGCGTCTGGTTGACGGGGATCGCCTGGCCGTTGATCTTGATGTTGATCGGCGCCCCGACCGAGACGAAGATGTCGGAGGCCTTCTTCTCCGCCATGACCTGGAACAGCCGTTTCATCGCGGACATCGCCGCCTCCCGCAGGTTCGAGTTCCGGCTAGTTTAATCGCCCCGGAGCAGATCGTTCAGGGACGTTTTGGCGCGGGTCTTCGCGTCGACCTTTTTTACAATGACCGCGCAGTAGAGGCTGTATTTCCCGTCCGGAGAGGGCAGGGTGCCGGAGACGACGACGGAGCCCGCCGGCACGCGGCCGTAGAGGATCTCCCCGGTCGCCCGGTCGAGGATCTTGGTGCTCTGGCCCAGGTAGACGCCCATGGAGAGCACGCTGTTCTCCTCCACGATCACTCCCTCCACCACCTCGGAGCGCGCGCCGATGAAGCAGTTGTCCTCGATGATCACGGGATTGGCCTGGATCGGCTCGAGCACGCCGCCGATGCCCACGCCCCCGGAGAGGTGGACGTTCTTGCCGATCTGCGCGCACGAGCCGACCGTGGCCCAGGTATCTACCATGGTTGCTTCGTCGACGTAGGCGCCGATATTGACGTAGGAGGGCATGAGGACGACGTTCTTCGCGATGAAGGCCCCGCGGCGCGCCACGGCGGGCGGCACCACGCGGAAGCCGCCCTTGGAGAAAGACTCCTCGGTGAAGGAGGAAAACTTGGAAGGCACCTTGTCGTAGTAGCGCATGGCGCCGCTGTCAACAACCCGGTTGTCCTCCAGGCGGAACGAAAGCAGCACCGCCTTCTTGATCCACTGGTGCGTGATCCATTCGCTCCCGCGCTTCTCCGCCACGCGAAGCCGCCCGGCATCGAGGCCGGCGATGACCTCCTCGACGGCCTCCCGCAGTGCACGCGGAGCATTGGCCGGATTGAGGGATGCGCGGTTCTCCCAGGCGTCTTCGATCGTTTGCTGTGTCGTCATAGGCATTTCGCGAGCTCCATCATGCGGCGAGCGGCTTCCACGCACGTCTCCGATGCCGGCACGAGCGCCACTCGCACGCGCTTCTGGCCAGGATTGCGGCCCTGCGACTCGCGGGCAAGGAAGCTTCCGGGGAGGACAAGGACCCGTTTCTCATCGTACAGCCGCTTGCAGAACTCGCGATCGTCGATCGGCGTGCCCATCCACAGGTAGAAGCCGCCGTCCGGCATGTCCGCCTGCAAGGGCGCCTGGATCAGGGGCAGTACCGCCTGGTACTTGGCGGCGTAGAGGCGGCGGTTCTCCTCGACATGCTTTTCGTCGCTCCAGGCGGCGATGGAAGCCTTCTGGACGGAAACGCTCATGGCGGAGCCGTGGTAGGTCCGATAGAGGAGAAAAGCCTTCAGGAGCTCGGCGTCGCCGGCCACGAAGCCGGAGCGCATTCCAGGCACGTTGGAGCGCTTGGAGAGGCTCGAGAACACGACGAGCTTCCTGTAGTCGCGGCCCAAGCGGCGGGCGGCCTGCAACCCGCCGATGGACGGCTCCGCGTAGTAGAGCTCCGAATAGCACTCGTCCGAGGCGACCACGAAGCCGTGCCGGTCCTGCAGCTCGAACAGGCGCTTCCACTCGTCGAGCGAGTAGATCTTGCCGGTCGGGTTTCCCGGAGAGCAAAGGTAGACGAGCTGCACGCCGGACCAGTCCTTCAACGCGAGCAGATCCTCGGCGTAGACAGGCGTAGCGCCGGCGAGGAGGGCGGCCCCTTCATAGATCTGGTAGAACGGATTGGGCGAGACGACCTTCGCGTTTTTCGTGGGATCGATGACCGCCTGGGCGAAGGCAAAAAGCGCCTCCCGCGAACCGTTCACCGGCAGGATTTGGGTCTCAGGATCGGGCGCAGGGATGCCGTAGCGCCGGGCTAGCCATGTGGAGATCGCGCCACGGAGCTCCGGCAGCCCGATGGAGCGCGGGTAGGTCGCCAGGCCGTCGAGCGAGCCGAAGAGCGCGTCCTTGATGAACTGCGGCGTCGGATGCTTGGGCTCGCCGATCGAGAGGTCGATCGTCCGACTGGGATCAGGCGCTCCGCCGATCAAGGCGCGCACCCGCTCGAACGGATAAGGCTGCAGCTTCGCGAGGAGAGGATTCATCGCCCGGGCTTCCAGCCCTTCCTGCTGTGCTCGGCGACGACGGACGTGTAGATGCCGCCACGGACGTTGAACTTTGCCTCCAGGCGCAGGTAGCGCGGCTGGAGCGCGCTCACGAGATCGTCGGCGATGCGGTTGGTCACCGCCTCGTGGAACGCGCTCTCGTTGCGGAAGGACCAGGCGTAGAGCTTGAGAGACTTCAGCTCGACACACTTGCGGTCGGGAATGTACTCGAGGAGCAGCGTCGCGAAGTCCGGCTGCCCGGTCATCGGACAGAGGCACGTGAACTCCGGAATTTCCATCCGGATCCGGTAGTCGCGCTCGGGCGCGGGATTCTTGAAAGTCTCGAGACGCTTGCTGGGACGCGAGGGCACCGGAAAAAGCTTTTTTGTGCGGCGCGAATGTTATCATCTTCGCGTGCGTCTCACTCAGCTCAAGCTCTCAGGCTTCAAGTCCTTCGTAGATCCCACCACGATAAGCGTCCCCGGCCAGCTGGTCGGCGTCGTCGGCCCCAACGGCTGCGGAAAATCGAACGTCATCGACGCCGTGCGCTGGGTGCTGGGCGAGTCGCGCGCCTCGGCGCTGCGCGGCGATTCGATGCAGGACGTGATCTTCAACGGCTCCGGGAATCGCCAGCCGCTCGCCCGCGCCTCGGTCGAGCTCGTGTTCGACAATTCGCTCGGCCGCGCCGGCGGCCAATGGTC
>JAFAGU010000308.1 GCA_019237595.1 Betaproteobacteria bacterium
CGAGCGCGCGAACTGGACCGCGTCGTTCACGGTCAGGAAGAACGGCTCGTACTCGAGGTCTTTTATCAAAAGTAATTCATGTTCCACCAGCGATCGGACCTTCTCCGGCGCACCCTGCGGAAACCGCCAGCGCAGCCCCGCCTCGGTGAGCTTGCGGAGATGGCTCGCCGGCGTCTCGCCCGGCGGGACGAGCTCCTCCGGATATTCGTACTTGAGCGTATCGAGCGAGAAAGCGCAGCGCCCGGCGATTTTCGCTGACTCCTCGAGCATCGGCCGGGGATAGAGCTGCGCGAGCCGCATCCGCAGGCGCAGGTGCCGCTCGGCATTCGGGAAGAGCGCCTGCCCGCAGGCGGCGAGCGGCTTGCCGATCCGCGTGGCGGTGAGGATGTCCTGCAGCTTGCGGCGCGAGCGCACGTGCATGTGGACATCGCCGCTCGCGACGAGCGGCAGGCCGGTGTTCTTCGATAATGCCTTCAGCTCTTCGAGCCTTCTCCTGTCGTTCGCGCCCAGGTGCAGCTCCGCGCCGATCCAGGCTTCGGGAAAGCGCTCGCGAATCCAAAGCCCCTGCTCGAGCGTCCCCGGAATCCAGAGCATCAGGACGCTCTCGGCGGCCCGAGGCTCCAGGTCCTCGCGAGAAAGCGAATACGTGCCTTTCCTGCTTCTCCTCCTTCCAGTGGTAATGAGGGACGAAATTGCGCCGTAGGACGCCCGATCTTTGGCCAGCAAGACGATCTTCATCGCGTCTGCCAGCGTGATTTCCGTGCCGATGATCAGCTTGAGATTGCATTCCTTCGCGGCGACGTGCGCTCGCGCGACGCCGGCAAGCGAGCATTCATCAGTGATCGCGAGCGCTTCGTAGCCGAGCGCCTTGGCTCGCTCGACGAGCTCCTCCGGGTGCGAGGCGCCGCGCAGGAAGCTGAAGTTGGACAGGCAATGAAGCTCGGCGTACCGCGGAAGAAGGTCAGGCGAAAAGTCCATGCAGGTACCACTCGCCCCCTTCGCGGTAGATCCAGGCGAGCGATTGCTCTCGCCGGGCGATGAAGTAGTCGCGTTTCGCCTCGTCGCCGTCCCACCAGCCGCACTCGATGCGCTCGGGGCCGGCCAGGAGCTCGAATTCCTGCGGCGGGACGCGGCGCGGCGGAGCCAGGAGCCAGAGCGGCCGCGCGCCCGGCTGGATGAACTCGCGCGGGTCCCATTCCCCCTGCTCCACTGCCCGCCACGCGTGCTCCGGGCGATGGTCGGGCTGCGTGGCGAGCCCGTGCACCGCGCCCGCGCCCAGGCGCGCCTGCAGCCGCTCGACGAGCTTCGCCCAGGCCTCGCCCTCGGCGCGCGCATCGCCGAAAAGCGCGCCGCTCGATCCCGCGAGCGGCACGAAATCCCCCGCCCGCACGCCGATGGACTCGACCGGCTCGCGCAGCGCCGTCGCGGCGAGCTTCTCGCGCAGCACGCGCACGAAGCGATCCGTCGAGCGCGCCGCAGAAGCGAGGCGAATCGGGATTTCGGTTTTCCTTCCCTGCAAGGAGAGAAGCTCGACATCGAAGCCCCGGACTCCGGCGTGCCGTGCAGCCAGAAGCCCTTCGAGCTGCAGGAGCAGCCGCCGCGCGGCGAAGATCAGGCCTTCGGCATGCGCCACGCCGCCGCCGGGAAGCTCGAGCGCGGCGTCGAAGCGCGCCGGCGGCGAGAAGAATTCGCGCGGTTCCGGAAGCCACCCGAGCGCCCGGTCGAGCTCGTCCACGAGGGCCTGCCCGCAGCGCCTCGCGAGTCCTTCACGCGGGAGGCGCAAGAGCTCCTCCAGGCTTTCCACGCCGATCGCCTTGAGCAGATCCGAGGAAAAAACGAGCCCCACGGGCACTTCGTCGAGATCCTTTCCGCCCGCCCTTGCCTGCCAGAGCGCGGCGCGCGGCGTGCCCGCCACGGCGAGCGACGCAGCGCAGCCGAGCTCGCCGAGCCCATCGCGCAGCTTCCCGAGCAGGCCGTCGAGTCCGCCGAAGTAGCGCAAGCTCGCGTGCACGTCGGCGACGAGCGCGTGCGGAGGCTCGAGCGAAACCTTAGGCGTGAACTGGCAGGTCCAGGCGGCGAGCGTCTCGAGCGTCGCGGGGCCGAAGTCGTGGAAATGCAGGGCGACCCAGAGCATGCGCAGGTCTTTTCACCGGCAGGGGGAACGACGCGCCGGCGGGCGGGCCGCGACGCTTGAGGATGGAGGCTCGCAGGCCGTCTTCTCCGGTCTCGAGCGCGAGGCGCAGCACGGCGGGCGAGGACTCGGCCGCGGCCGCGGCCGGACGAAAAAGTGCGACGAAAGCCTGGCTCGCCTCGGCCGCCACGGAAAGGCGGCGCAGCTCTTCGTACCGCGCATGGCGCAACCAAGCGAGGAGCGCATGGCAGGGGCCGGCGCGCAGGCATTGCTCCGCGGCCCACAAGGCATCGAGGCGCCCGGGGGCGCGCACCACGGCGAGATTCGCGAGGTCGACGCCCGCCGCGGCAAGGGCCGGCGCGTAGGGAAGGTGCGGCGGCGCGAGCCAGACGACGCGCTTGCCCGACACTGTGAGCCGCGCGAGCGCCGGCAGCACGACCTGGAGCTCTCCTACGCCCTCGCGATCGCCGAGAATCTCGGTGAGCGCACCGACCGGCCAGCCCGCGCCCGGAAGCTGAGCATCGAGCGCGTCGTATCCCGACGCTATAGCGCGCAGCGGCGCAGCGAGGCTGCGGCCGCGCCAAACCGGCTGCTGCTGTAGGATGCCCTGGAGCGCTGCGGAGGCCGGCATGACTGTATTTTTATACAGTATCTGGCCGCTGGCAAGCCCTCCCTCTGGATATCGAGCTTGCCTGCGCGCGCCCTCCTCGCCATCAGCTTCGCCGCCCTGCTCTGGAACTGCGCCCTTCCGGTTTCCCGCAACCTCGAAGAACGCCAGCCGCCGGCGAAATCCGCATTCGATCCGGCCCTCGTGCGGCGCGGCGCAGAGCTCGCCGCGGTGGGCGACTGCGCCGGCTGCCACACCCGGCAAGGCAGCGCGCCGTTCGCCGGCGGCGTCCCACTGCGCACGCCTTTCGGCACGATCTACGGGACCAACATCACGCCGGAGCCCGAGACGGGCCTCGGGCGCTGGACGCAGGCCGATTTCGATCGCGCGATGCGCGAAGGCCTCGCCCCCGACGGACGTCACCTTTACCCCGCATTTCCCTATCCGTACTTCAGGCATCTCACCGATGAAGACCTGCGCGCGCTCTATGCCTTCGTCATGACGCGCGATCCGGTGCGCTCGCCGCCGCCGCGGAACGATCTTGCCTTTCCCTTCAACATTCGTCCGCTCGTCGCCGGATGGAACCAGCTCTATCTGGGGAAGGATGACGTGCCGCGCGATGCAGCGAAGGGCACGGAATGGAATCGCGGCGCGTACCTCGTGCACGGCCTCGGGCACTGCGGCGCCTGCCATTCGCCGCGAACCGCGCTCGGCGCCGAGAAGCGCGGCGAGGCGCTCTCCGGCGGCGAGGCCGAGGACTGGTACGCGCCGGCCCTCAACCGTGCCTCACCCTCCCCGCTGGCCTGGACGAAGGAGGATCTCGTGACCTACCTGAGGACCGGGATCGCGGAGCACCATGCGATCGCTGCCGGTCCGATGCAGACCGTGATCGCCCAGCTCTCCGGCGCGTCGGAGGCGGATCTCGCGGCGATCGCCGGTTATATTGTGTCGATGATGGACGGCGCAGGCGCGAGGCCCCTTGGTGCCATGCCGGAAGCGCCGCAGGACGAAAGGACGGCGATGGGCCGCCGGATCTACGAAGAAACTTGCGCGAGCTGCCACGATTCCGGACGAACGCTGTCTTCGGGGGGCGCGCTCCAGTTGCCGCTCGCGGTCGCCCTGCACGATCCCGATCCTCGGAGCCTCATCCATCTCATCCTCGAGGGCGTTCAGCCTCCGCCGGGCGAGCCGGGGCGCTCGATGCCGGGCTATGCGGGCGCGCTGACGAAGGAGCAGGTCGTAGCGCTCCTGGCGTACCTCAGGACGCTCGCGGCCGAAGCGCCGCCGTGGAAGGACCTCGATCCGGCCGTCGAGCGCGCGGGAGCCGGCCGATGATCACGCTGAAGGTAAACGGCCGCGAGGTTTCGGTGGACGCCGATCCGGCGACGCCGCTCCTTTATGTGCTGCGCGATCATCTCAAGCTGAACGGCGCCAAGTTCGGCTGCGGCCTCGGGCAGTGCGGCGCGTGCACGGTCATGCTCGATAGCGAGGCCGTGTTCTCTTGCGTCGTGCCGGTATCGGCCGTCGGCAAGCGGGCAGTGAAGACCGTCGAAGGGCTCGGCACGCCGGAGAACCCGGGGCCGCTGCAGCAGGCGTTCATCGAGGAGCAGGCGGCGCAGTGCGGCTATTGCATCGCCGGCATGATCATGCGCGCCCAGGCGCTGCTCGAGCGGTCGCCCTCCCCGACCGAAGACGATATCCGCGCGGCGCTTGCCCCCAATCTCTGCCGTTGCGGCACCCACATGCGGATCCTGCGGGCAGTGAAGCGCGCGTCGGACAAAGGCTCCGCATGATCGCGCGCGAGAGCCGGCGGAGATTCCTCCGGGAGACGGGAGCCCTCGTCGCCTTCTTTTCGCTGCCGTGCCCTCGGGCGCAATCCCAAGGCGCCAGCAAGGCGCTTCCGGGAAGCCTCAAGGGAAGCCCGTATCTTGACGCCTGGATCCGCATCGACCGTGAGGGCAAGGTGACGCTCTTTACGGGGAAGGCGGAGCTCGGCCAGGGAATCAAGACGGCGCTCCTGCAGCTTGCGGCCGAGGAGCTTGCGGTGCCTCTCGAGCGCATCGAGCTCGTCACCGCCGACACCGCGCTCACGCCCAACGAGGGCTACACCTCCGGAAGCCGCTCGATGCAGGACAGCGGCACGGCCATCCGACACGCGGCGGCACAGGTGCGCGCGCTCCTGGTCGCGCAGGCCGCGCAGCGCCTGGGCGTGTCCGCAGAGTCGCTCTCGGTGTCGATGGGATCCATCCACGCGCTCGACGGCCGGACGCTCCAGTATGGCGAGCTCGTCGCCGGCCAGGTGCTGCACGTCCAGGCCGAGGAAAGGAGCGCGTTCGTCGAGCCAGGAAAGCGCGTCATCGCCGGCAAGTCGTTGCGCCGCGTAGACATCCCGGCGAAGGTCGCGGGCGGCGTCGCCTATGTCCATGACCTTCGCTTTCCGGGCATGGTGCACGCGCGAATCGTGCGGCCGCCGAGCGCTTCGGCAACGCTCGTCGCGCTCGATGCCTCGGAAGTCGAAAGGATGCCCACCGTCCTCAAGGTGGTCCGGGACGGCCGCTTCATCGGCGTCATTGCCGAGCGGGAATACGAGTGCATCCGGGCTGCGCGCTCGCTCGCCGCGCGCGCGAAGTGGGAAGAAAGCGCGAGCCTGCCGCCCAGGGCGCATCTCTATGACGCGCTCCTTCGCCTGCCGGCCGAAGACCACGTCATCGCCGAGTCCGCTGCCGCCAGCCCCGCCGGCGGAAAACAAGTTCGCGCGGAATACCGGCGTCCCTACCAGATGCACGCAGCGATCGGCCCCTCGTGCGCCGTCGCCGAGCTGAAGGACGGCAAGTACACGGTCTGGACCCACAGCCAGGGCGTCTACCCGTTGCGGGACGCGCTCGCCGAGCTCCTTGCCGTGCCGAAGGAAGCCGTGCGGTGCATTCATGCCGAGGGATCCGGCTGCTACGGGCACAACGGCGCCGACGACGTCGCGGCCGATGCGGCGCTCCTCGCGCGCAGCCTCCCCGGGCGTCCCGTCCGCGTGCAATGGATGCGCGAGGACGAGCACGCCTGGGAACCCTTCGGCGCTGCGATGGTGAGCCGCGCGAACGCGGTCCTCGACGCATCCGGAACCGTCGCGCAGTTCGAATACGAGGTGTGGAGCAACACGCATTCGACGCGTCCGGGGAAAGCCGGCAACCTGCTCGCGGGCCTGCACGTCGCCAAGTCCTTCGAGCCGCCCGCGCCGCGGCCGATCCCGCAGCCCGAGGGCGGCGGCGATCGCAACGCGATTCCGCTCTATGCGTTTCCCGGCGTTCGGGTCGTGCACCGCTTCATCCCGCAGATGCCGCTTCGCGTCTCGGCTCTCCGCGGGCTCGGCGCTTACATGAACGTCTTTTCGCTCGAGAGCTTCATGGACGAGCTGACGCTCGCCGCTGGCGCCGACCCGGTCGAGTATCGGCTGCGGCACCTTCGCGACGCGCGCGGCCGGGAGGTCATCCGCCTCGCCGCCGAGAAGTTCGGCTGGAGCACATGGCAGCGCCGCCCGCGCGCCGGCCGCGGCTTCGCGTTCGCGCGCTACAAGAACCTCGCCGGCTACCTCGCGCTCGCCATGGAGGTGGAGGTCGGACGCGATACCGGAGCCGTTCAGATTTCTCGGGTCGTCGCCGCGGCGGATAGCGGTGAAATCGTCAACCCCGACGGCCTGCGCAACCAGATCGAGGGGGGCATCGTGCAATCGGCGAGCTGGACGCTCTCGGAGGAGGTCGCCTTCGACGATACTCGGATCACGAGCCGCGATTGGGCCGCCTACCCGATTCTCCGCTTTCCGGCCGTGCCTCGTTCGATCGAGGTGCATCTCGTCGACCGGCCGGGTCAGCCCTTCCTCGGCACCGGGGAAGTCGCGCAGGGGCCGACGGCAGCGTGCATCGCCAATGCGCTGGCCGATGCCACCGGCATGCGCGTTCGCGAGCTTCCGTTCAGCCCGCCGCGATTGCGCCGGCTCTTCGCCGCGGGCTAGGCGAGCGCTGCGAGGGTCGGCGGAATCTGCCGGCGCTGCAGGGCGTTTCGCGCCTCCCACTGCGCTTCGGGCGCGAGCGATTCCAGGAACTGCACCTCCCCGCCGGCGAGGACTGCCAGCGGAACGCCGTCGCGATAGAGCACGCGGTTGCCGGTGAGCGATGGCACGCGCGGCCCGGGCGTCAGGATGCCGACGAGGTTGAGCGGGTCGGCCGCGCTCACGCCGACGAGCGCGCCGTTGCGCTCCGCCCTTCGCACGTCACGAAGCGAGCCGATCGCCTCGGGCGCCGCGAACTGCTCGCCCGCGACGCCCTCGACGAACCTTCCGCCGCGGATCTCGCCCCGGGCCTCCAGGCGGCGGTAGCAGCGCAGCAGGTCGCGCCAGGGCGGCAACCATTGCGCCTCCCTCGCCATCAAGCGCCAGAACACCACGCCGTAGCGCCTGAGGAGCGCGCGCGCCACGTGCTCGATCGAATCGGCGGTGGAAGCCGCCTTCGCGCCGACGAGCGACCATCGCCCGGCGTCCTCGAGCCCGAAGAGCGCGCCACGCCGGCGTCGGCCGTGAGAGGAGGCGCGCCGACGATCGGCCGGGACAAGCAGCGCGCGCAGCCCCGCAAAGCTGTCGGCGCTCACGAGGCCGAGCGCGACGAGCTCGCCGAGGGCTTCTTCGGCCTGCACGCGCAGCACTCCCGTTCCGTCGACGATCTCCTCGAAGAAAGATGCGCCATGCTCGGCCAGGTAGCGGCGCACCTTCTCGGCCGTCGAGGTAAGAGGCGCATCGGAGGGTGGTGACGAGATGCCGAGCCACGCGGACAGGCCGCGCCGGGGCGCGAGGACGATTGGCGTCGTGCGCACGGCGCTCGGAACCCGCTCCGAGGAGGACGCGGGCCGACCGAGGCGCGACCAAGCGACGCGGCCGGCGAGGCTGAGCTCGTCGAGCCACGCGGGCTCGTACTCGTTCACCCTGCAAGGCAGGAGCTCGGTCTCCCAGGCCGCGGCGGGCGCCTCGAAGCCCTCGAGCTGCGAGATGACGCCGGCGACCGCGTCGCGTCCTTCGACCCGCGCTTCGGGGGCGACTCGCTGCCAATGCAGGAGGAAGCGGAGGAAATCCCGCATCTCCACCGGCTGGATTTCCTGCCGCAGCCGGTTGACGGTGTAGCGATGGATGCGCGCCAGCACCCGGCGCTCGCACCATTCCTCGGTCGTTGCGTCCGGACTGAAGCGCCCGCGCATGACGGCGCCTTCGCTCTCCAGCGCAACGAGGATCTGCTCGACATCCGCCGCCGCGAGGCCGAGCGGCTTGCCCAGCGCGGCTGCGGTGACAGGGCCGCTGCCCTGCAGGCGGTCGCGCAAGACTTCCTTGAGCTGCCTCGTCTCGAATTCGCCCGCCCGCTCCGTGGCGCAGAGGATTCCATCCGCCTCGCGCACGCGGTTCGCGCGCAAGAGCTCCTGCTTCAAATCCGGCCATGCGGCTGCCTCGTCGCCGGCCAGAAAGCCGAAGCTGAGGAGCGCGTCGTGCAGCTCGTCCGCGTTGCGCGGCTGCGGCTTCAGCTCCTCGACGACTCGTGCGATCGCCGCCGGGTCGAGCCGGCCCAGGTCCGCGGCCGTGCGCGGGTCGAGCCAGCGCCGCGCCATGACGGCCTGCGTGCGACGCTCCTCGAGCGGGGCATCGTCCAGGTAGGCATAAGGCCGCGCGGCCAGGACCTCCATGGCGAGAGGCGAAGGCTCCGTGAGGTCCTTCGCAACGACGCGAATCCGGCCTTCTTCCATGCCGCGAAGGACCCGCTCGAGACCGTCGACGTCCATCGCGTCGTGCAGGCAATCGTGGATCGTCTGCTCGACCAGCGGGTGCTCCGGAACCTCGCGGTCGCCGACGATGTTCTCGCCGCACGCGACCTGGCCCGGGAACACGCTGGCGAGCAGGTCCTCCGCCTCCATTCTCGCCAGCTGCGGCGGGAGCTTGCGGCCGCCGCGGAAGCGCGGCAGCGCGAGGGCGACGGAGGCATCCCAGCGCCAGCGCGTCGCGAACATCGGCGCGTCGAGGAGCGCCTGGACGAGGAGCGGCCGGACGGACTTCGAGTGCAGATAGCGGGCGATATCCTCGAGCGGGAAGCTGTGGCTCGTCGAGAGCGAGAGGATGATCGAGTTCTCCGTCGCCGCCGCCTGCAGCTCGAAGTTGAACTTGCGGCACATCCGCTTCCGCAGCGCGAGCCCCCACGCGCGGTTCACGCGGCTGCCGAAGGGCGCGTGGATGACGAGCTGCTGGCCGCCCGACTCGTCGAAGAAGCGCTCGAGGATCACCGTCTCCTGGGATGGAAGCGTGCCGAACACGGCCTTCGCCGCTGACAGGTATTCCTCGACCTGCGCGGCGGACGGGCCCGATAAGCCTGCCTCGTCGATCAGCCGCTGCGCCCCAAAGTTTGCGTAGACGCGGGTGAGCGCCTGCGAAAGCTCTTCACTGCGCGCCGGCGCCTCGCCCAGCCAGAATGGAATTCCCGGCGGCGCGCCCTTGGCGTCCTCCACGCGCACGGTGCCCCGCTCGACCCGCAGGATCCGGTAGGACGCGTTGCCGAGCTGGAAGACGTCGCCCGCGAGGCTCTCGACCGCGAAGTCCTCGTTGACCGTGCCGATCGGCACGGCCTGCGGCTCGAGGACCACTGCGTAGTCCGCCGCATCGGGAATCGTCCCGCCCGAGGTCATCGCGGTAAGGCCCGCGCCACGGCGGCCGCGCAGCACGCCGTTCACCGCGTCGCGGTGGAGGTAGGCGCTCCGGCGGCCGCGCCGGGTGTCGAAGCCTCGCGAAAGCATTTCGACAACCTCGTCGTACTTTCCCCGCGGCAGGTTGCGGAACGGATAGGCGCGCCGCACGAGCGCGAAAAGGCCCTCATCGCTCCACTCGCGGGCCGACACCTCGGCGACGATCTGCTGGGCCAGGACGTCGAGCGCGTTTTCGGGCACTTGCAGGCGATCGAGCTCGCCGCGGCGCACGGCCTCGAGGATCGCCGCGCATTCGACGAGTTCGTCGCGCGAGAGCGGAAAAAGGCGCCCCTTCGGCATGCCGCCCACGGCGTGCCCCGAGCGACCCACGCGCTGGAGGAACGCGGCGATGCTGCGCGTGGCGCCCAGCTGGCAGACGAGGTCGACGTCGCCGATGTCGATGCCGAGCTCGAGCGAGGCGGTCGCCACGAGGGCCTTGAGCTCGCCGCGCTTGAGCCGCTGCTCGGCCTCGAGCCGGTGCTCCTTGGCCATGCTGCCATGGTGCGAAGTGACGTTGCCGCGGCCCAGGCGCTCGGTGAGATGCCGCGCCGTGCGCTCGGCGGCGCGCCGCGTGTTGACGAAGACGAGCGTCGTGCGATGCTCGTTCACGAGCTCGGCGAGCCGGTCGTAGACCTGCTCCCACACTTCGCCGGACATCACCGCCTCGAGCGGCGAGGACGGAATCTCGATCGCGAGGTCGCGGCCTCGCACGTGGCCTGCATCCACGATCTCGCAGGACGCGCCGGCGCCGACCAGGAAGCGCGCCACCTCCTCGACCGGCTTCTGGGTCGCCGACAGGCCGATCCGCACGAGCCCCGGCGGCGCAAGCTCCGCGAGCCGCTCGAGCGAGAGGGCAAGGTGCGCGCCGCGCTTGTTGGGCGCCATGGCGTGGATCTCGTCCACGATGACGCTGCGAACGGTCGAAAGCATCTTACGTCCGGAGGCGCTCGTGAGCAGGATGTAGAGCGACTCGGGCGTGGTCACGACAATGTGGGGCGCGCGCTTGCGCATGCGCGCGCGCTCGCCCGCCTCCGTATCGCCCGTGCGCACGAGCGTGCGCACCTCCACCGGCGGCAATCCCAGCGCTTCGAGCTGCGAGCGAATGCCGGCAAGCGGCACCCGCAGGTTGCGCTCGATGTCGTTCGCGAGCGCCTTGAGCGGCGAGACGTAGACGACCTGCGTCTCGTCCGGCAGGCCGCCTTCGGCGAGTCCGCGCCGCACGAGGCCGTCGAGCGCGGCGAGGAATGC
>JAFAGU010000386.1 GCA_019237595.1 Betaproteobacteria bacterium
CCGGCGCGACGCTGAGCGGCACGATCAGCGGATCGACCTGCTCCGTGAACGCGACTTCCAGCGTAGGCATGCAGCGCGTGATCTTCTGGATCAACCAGATGCAGATCCAGAACGACTATTCCGCGCCGTGGAACTGCACGTTCGACACGCACGCGCTTCCCGACGGAAACTACAGTCTCTGGGTCGAAGCCTATAGCAGCCTGGGCGAGCGCACGGTGAGCACGATCCCCGTGGCGATCCGCAATTCCGGCACGACGAGCTCCGGCTCCACCAGCAGCAGCTCCTCGAGCAGCTCCTCGACGAGCACCACGCCCAGCCTCACGCCGACCTCGACCTCCGCCACGCCCGCGCCGGTGGCCGGCTCGCTCGACGTGTGGTTCAAGGCGCCGGCGAACGGCGCGACCGTCTCCGGCGTCCTCGGCGGCGGCACGAAGTGCTACACGAACACGAGCGGCAGCGTCGCGAAGGTCCAGTACTTCCTCGACAGCACGGCGCTCAACACCGACTCGACGCCGGCCGACGGCACGCAATGCGTGCTCGACACCACCAAGTTCGCGAACGGCGCGCACTCGCTCAAGGCGACGGCGACCGACACGACCGGCGCCACGCGCAACGACGTCATCAGCGTCACGATCCAGAACTCCTCGACCACGTCGACAGGCTCCACCGGCAGCACGGGCTCGACCGGGAGCACCGGCTCGACCAGCGCGACGAACATCTCCGCCTCCGACATCCTCGAGCAGGCGCAGGCCGGCATCCCGTTCTCGCAACAAAGCGGCTACACCGGCGCGGTGATGGGCACTTACCCGGACGTGCAGACGATTCCGGAGTCCGGCATCAATGGCCCCACGCTCCCGAACGGCGAGACGCTGCGCCTCGGGAAGCAGATGGACCCGGCGGGCTCGGGCAAGCAGGTGCTCGCGTTCCAGCTCTCGCCGAACGACCCGACGACCTCGGGGTCCAAGCGCTCCGAGTTCGAGTTCCCGACCAACATCGTGCTCAACCAGACGTACTGGGTCGCCTACAGCGCGTACGTGTACGACTGGGGCACGCTGCCCTCGGGCGACGAGAGCCTGTTCGGCACGCAGGTGCACTCGAGCCGCACGGACCTGGGCCTGAGCCCGGCGTTCACGGTCGGCACGTTCGACGGCAGCACGATGCGCATCTCGGTGCAGTACGACACGAGCTCGACGCCTTCCACGAGCACGACGACGACGATCAAGTACCCGGACTGGAGCCAGCCCGGCATCGCGATCCCGTTCGGGCGCTGGGTGGACTTCGTGTTCAAGTTCCGCGAGAGCCAGAGCTCCTCGGGCTTCCTGACGGCGTGGATCGACGGCCAGCAGGTCATGAGCTACAGCGGCCCGCTCGGCTACAACACGCCCGGCTACCTCGACTACTTCAAGTTCGGCTACTACAACTGGTCGAACTTCTCGACGAGCCGCAAGGTGCTCCTGCGCTCGCCGGTGGTCGTGGCCGACCCGACCGGCAGCAAGTACACCGCCAGCGACCTGCGCTCCTATGTCCAGGCTCGCTAAGGAGGCGCGCATGAGGAAGGCGGCCGGCTTCACGCTGCTCGAGCTCCTCGTCGTGATCGTGATCATCGGCTTGCTCGCCGGCTACGTGGCCCCGCGCTACTTCGCCCAGGTGGGCAAGTCCGAGATCCAGGTCGCGAAAGCGCAGATCGACTCGCTCGAGAAGGCGCTCGACCAGTTCCGGCTCGACAACCGCCGCTACCCGACGCCGGAGGAAGGCCTCTCGGCGCTCGTGCAGAAGCCGGCGAACGCGCCGAACTGGTCCGGCCCGTACCTGAAGAAGGGCGTGCCGCAGGACCCGTGGGGGCATGCGTACCTCTATCGCACGCCCGGCGCCCGTGCCGAGTTCGAGGTCATCTCGCTCGGCAAGGACGGCAAGCCCGGCGGCAACGGGGAAGACGCCGACATCGGCGGCTAGCCTCATGCAGTTCCACGTCCACGCCCTCGACGGCCGGCAGCAGGTCGTCTCGCTCACGCTCGAAGCCGTGAGCGAGGCGGCCGCGCTCGAGCTCGCGCGCGTGCGCGGCCTGAAGGTCTTTGCCGTGCGCGGGAAGACCCCGTCGCTGCGGCTCGCCGTCCGCAAGAACGCAAAATTCCCGACGACGCTCTTCTCCGTCGAGCTCGCCTCGCTCCTCGAGGCGGGGCTGAACCTCGTGGAGGCGCTCTCCACGCTCTCGGAGAAGACGCCCGATTCGCAGAGCCACGAGGTTCTTTCCCGCATCCTCGGCGCGATCCAGCGCGGCGAGCCGTTCTCGCAGGCGCTCGCGGCGTACCCGCAGTACTTCTCGCCGCTCTACGTCGCGACGATCAAGGCCGCGGAGCGCACCGGCAACGTGCGCGAGGCGCTCGGCCGCTACATCGCCTACCAGGAGGAGCTCGACAAGGTGAGGAAGAAGATCGTCTCGGCGACCATCTACCCGGCGATCCTCGCGGTCGTCGGCGCGCTCGTGCTCGGGTTCCTCATGTTCTACGTCGTCCCCCGCTTTGCGACCGTCTACGAGGACATGTCCGGGACGCTGCCCTTCTTCTCGCGCGTGCTGCTCGGCTTCGGCGGCTTCGTCGGAAAGAACGCGTGGGCGATCGGCGTGACCTTCGCGGCCCTCGCCTCCTCCGCAGTATTCCTCGCCACGAAACCGGAAGTTCATTCCTGGATCAACCGGCGCGTCTGGGCGATCCCCGCGATCGGGGAGCGGCTGAAGGTCTACCAGCTTGCGAGGCTCTATCGCACAGCCGGCATGCTGCTCAAGGCCGGCATCCCTGCATTGCAGGCGCTCGAGATGGTGCGCGATCTCCTTTCCGCGCATTTGCGGCCGCAGCTCGAGCGCGCTCGCCACATGATCGAGCAGGGGCGCGCCATGTCCGCGGCGCTCGCGGAGGCCGGCCTCGCTACCCCCGTCGCCTCGCGCATGATGACCGTCGGCGAGCGAAGCGGCGACATGGGCGGCATGTTCGCGCAGATCGCCCGCTTCCACGACGACGAGGTCGCGCGCTTCATCGACTGGTTCACCCGCGCCTTCGAGCCGCTGCTCATGACGGTGCTGGGCGTTTCCGTGGGCCTGGTCGTCGTGCTCATGTACATGCCGATCTTCGAGCTCGCCGGGAGCATCCATTGATTTCCGCCGCCGACCTCGAGATCGCGCGCGGCAAGGAAGGGCGCCTCGTCGAGAACCTCGAGAGCCAGCTCGCCTGCGCTCCGTCGGAGTTCGTGCGGCGCCTGGCCGAGACGCTGCGCCTGCCCGCGGCGACGCTCGAGGACCTGCGCGGCGCGCAGCCCGCCTTCGACGCGCTTTCCTACGCCGAATGCTCGCGCCGCGGCTGCGTCGCGTTCCGCTCGCCCCAAGGCGCGCTCGGCGTCGCGCTCGGCGATCCGTACGACCTCGACTCCCAGGAGTGGCTCGAGTCTCACGTCCGCGAATCGTTTTCCTATTTCGTCGCCCACCGCCTCGACGTCGCGACGTACCTCTCCGAACAGGAGCAGGGATTCAGGGCATTGGATGGAATTGCTTTCGATTCACAAAATCAGAATCAAACTGAAAAAACCCAGGAGATTTCGTTCGAAAGGGCGGCCGAGGAAGACAGCCCGGTGGTGCGCCTAGTGACCTCCACGCTTTACGACGCGCTGAAGGCCGGCGCGAGCGACGTGCACCTCGAGTCCACCGCCTCCGGGCTCACGATCAAGTACCGCATCGACGGCGTGCTGACGCCCGCGGAGCAGGTTCCGGGCACGGAGCTCGCCGAGCAGGTCGTCTCGCGCATCAAGGTGATGTCGGAGCTCGACATCGCGGAGCGGCGGGTGCCGCAGGACGGGCGCTTCAAGGCCCGGCTGAGCCGGGGCGCCGCGACAGACCCCGGCCGCGACATCGACTTCCGCGTCTCCATCATGCCGAGCGTCTTCGGCGAGGACGCGGTGCTGCGCATCCTCGACCGGCGCGCGCTTTCGGACCAGATGACCGGGTTGACCCTCGACGTTCTCGGGTTCTCATCTGAAATGAAAAGCCAATTGAGGGTTCTCAGCGCTCTCCCCTACGGCATGATGCTCGTCACGGGCCCGACCGGCTCGGGCAAGACGACGACGCTCTACGCGCTCATCAGCGAGACGAACCGGGGCGAAGACAAGTTCATCACGATCGAGGACCCGGTCGAGTACCAGCTCCCGGGCGTGCTGCAGATCCCGGTGAACGAGCAGAAGGGCCTCACCTTCGCGCGCGGCCTGCGCTCGATCCTGCGCCACGACCCCGACCGCATCATGGTCGGCGAGATCCGCGACCCGGAGACCGCCGAGATCGCGGTGCAGTCCGCGCTCACCGGCCACCTCGTCTACACCACGGTGCACGCGAACAACTCGCTCGACGTCCTCGGGCGCTTCCAGCACATGGGAGTCGACACGTACAACTTCGTCTCGGCGTTGAACTGCGTTCTTGCGCAAAGGTTGGTGAGAACTTTTTGCAAGACGTGCATGGGCAAGGGTTGCGCCGATTGCCGCGGCACGGGGTTCAAGGGCCGGCGCGCGATCGGAGAGCTTCTCGTGATGAACGACGAGCTGCGCGAGCTCATCGTGGCGCGCGCGCCCGCGAGGAAGCTCAAGGAAGCGGCGCGCGGGGCCGGCACCGTTCCGCTGCGCGAGGCGGCGCTCGCCCTAGTCGACGCGGGCGAGACCACACTGGAGGAAATCAACCGTGTTACGTTCGTTGCTTAAGCGCTTCGCGAAGAAGGACCCTTCGTCGGTCCGCATCGCGCTCTGCGAAGACCGGATTTTTCTTTCTTCGCAGGAGGTCATTCCCCTGCAGAAGAATGAAGATGCGCCGGCGTGGCGTGCGGCGATTGATGCGCTGCCTCTGATCTTGAGGAATTTGAAAGATCAAACGGCCAACATCGTGCTGGCCGACCAGTTCGTGCGCTATGCGCTCCTGCCCTGGAGCGACGCGCTCAAGACTCACGCGCAGTGGATGGCGCTCGCGCGCCACCGCTTCTGCGCGATCCATGGCCCGGTGGCGAACGAGTGGGAGATCAAGTTCGCCGAGACTGCGCCCGCGGGGCCGAGGCTCGCATGCGCGGTGGACGCCGGGCTCGTGGACGAGCTCGCGGCGCGCTTCTCGGGCACCGGCGTCTCGCTCGTCTCCGTGCTGCCCTTCCTCATCGCCGCGTTCAACCAGGTGCGCGAGCTGACCGGCGGGTCCTGCTGGCTCGTCGTCGAGGAACCGGGGCGCCTCACGCTCGCGCTTTTCCTCCGCGGCGTCTGGGTCGCCATCCGCAGCGGGCGCGGCGACCCGGCGTGGCGCGAGAGCCTGCCCGAGCTGATCGCGCGGGAGAGCGCGCTCCTCGGGCTCGAGGAGCCGTGCACGCGCGTCATCGTCTGCGCGCAGGGGCCCTTCGAGGCCGAGTACGAGAATTTCCGCCTCGACGCGTTCGACTACCAGGAGCTCGCGCTTGCAGCAAATTAGGATCGACTTCTCCCGCAGCCGCCGCGCGCCGAAGTGGGTCGTCCCGGCGCTCTTTGCGCTTGCGCTCGCGTTCGCTGCGGATGTCGCGCTTTCGTTCGCCCGCACGGTCGGCGATCTCGCCGCAACGGAGAAGAAGCTCGCTCGCCTCGACCACGCGTCCTTCCGTCCCGCGCGCAAGGCCGCGCCGGAGGAGCTCGCCGCCGCGCGGGAAACCATGCAGAAGCTCTCCACGCCCTGGGACCGGCTCTTCGCCGCGCTCGAAACCGCGGCGATCGACCAGGTCGCGCTCCTTTCCATCGAGCCCGACCCGAAGGCGGGAACGGTGACGATCTCGGGCGACAGCAAGGACTACCTGGCGGCGCTCAGCTACGTGCTGAACCTCGAGCGCGCGGATGTCCTCACGCACGTCCAGCTCGCGCGCCATGAAGTCCGGCAGAACGACCCGCAGCGGCCGATCGCCTTCTCGGTCTCCGCAGGATGGGTGAAGCGGTGAAGATCGCCCTTTCGCGCATCGCCTCGCGCGATGCGCTCCAGCGCCTGCGTCGCGAGCTCGGCTTCACCGGCGTGGCCGCGCTCGTCGCGATCGCCGCGAGCGGAATCTTCTACAAGGCCGCGCTCGAACCGCTGCAAGGCCGCGCCGCGCGGCTCGCCGAGGAGCTCGAGCGCCGCTCGGGCGAGGCGAACGCGGGAACGCCGCAGGCCGCCTCGGCTTCCGCGAAGCTCGATCGCCTCTACGCCTTCCTCTCCAGAGACGAGACGACGACCGACTGGCTCGCGAAGCTCTATGGAATCGGCAAGGCGACCGGCGTGGACCTCCCGTCGGGGAGCTACCGCCTGCAGCCCGCCTCGGCCGACAAGGGCGGCCGCATCGAGCACTACGAGATCGTGCTTCCCGTCACCGCGACGTACGGCCACATGCGGGCGTTCCTCAGCCGCGCGCTCGCGGAGATGCCGGTGCTCTCGCTCGACCAGATGACGATCAAGCGCGAGACGCGGAACGACGGCGCGATCCAGGCCGAGCTCCGGCTGACGCTCCACATGGTGAAGCGTTGAAGCTCTCGATCCCAAAAATCCGCGTCACCAGGCGCACGCTCGCCCGGGCGGCCATTCCGGTGGCGGCCCTCGCGCTGATCGCGTCCGTCGTGGCCGGGCGCGAGAAGCCGTCGCAGGTCGCCGAGCCGCCGGCGGCGAAGCTCGAGTCGAAGGTCGACAGCCGCGCGGCGGCGGAGCAGGACCTCGACCTCTCGGGGCTCGAGCGCAAGATCGCCGAGGCGAAGCCCGATGCCGGCGCCGACCCGTTCGCGCGGCGCAGCTTCGGCTCGCCGCAATCCGCGCCCCAGGCGCAGGCGCCCTCGGGGCCGCCCGCCCTTCCGTTCCGCTACCTCGGCAAGGCGATCGAGGACGGCAAGCTTTCCGTGTTCCTCATGCGGGGCGACGACAGCTTCAGCGTGCAGGGGCGGCAGAAGCTCGACGGCGAGTACCGCGTCGACCGCGTGACCGAGTCGCAGGTCACGTTCACGCACCTTCCCACGAAAACCCAGCAGGTCCTCGACATCCCGGCGGTGAACTGATGCCTCTCAAGAAAATCGTCCTCTTCCTTTCCACGCTCGCCGTCCTCGGCTGCGCGCAGAACCAGTCGTACATCGACGCGCGCAAGATGGTCGAGTCGGGCAACGTCGAGGAGGGCCTCGCCAGGATGGAGGAGGAAGCCCGGAGGAATCCGGGCGACGTCGAGATCCGCAACTACCTCGCGCGCCACAAGGCCGTGGCAATCCAGCAGTACCTGACTGCCGGCGACAACGCGCGCGCAGCGGGGCAGTTCGACGTCTCAGAGCAGGCTTATCGGTCGGCGCAGCGCTTCGACGCCCAGAACGCGCGCGCGAAGGCGGGCCTCGAGCAGCTCGCGAAGGACCGCGCCACCGCCGAGCGCCTCGCGCAGGCCCAGGCTGCCTTCAAGAAGGGCGACACGGAGAAGGCGCTCGGGCAAGCGAAGGAGATCCTCGCCGAGAACCCCGAGCAGAAGGACGCGAAGAAGATCGTTCGCAAGGCCGAGGACAAGAAGGCGCGCGACGAGAAGCCCGAGCCGAAGCTCAACGTGGCGCTCAAGAAGCCCATCACGATGGAATTCCGCGATGCGCCGCTTCGCACCGTGTTCGAGCTGATTTCCAAGCGCACCGGCCTCAACTTCGTGTTCGACCGCGACGTGCCGCCCGACGCGAAGGCGACCGTCTTCGTGCGCGACACGAGCATCGACGAGGTCATCCGCTTCGTGCTGGTGACGAACCAGCTCGAGCGCAAGGTGTTGAACGACAATACCCTCCTCGTCTACCCGAACTCCCCCGCGAAGCAGCAGGCCTATCGCGAGCTCACCGTGAAGACCTTCTACCTCGCGAACGCGGACGTGAAGCAGACCGCGAACATGGTCCGCCAGCTCGTGAGGACGCGCGACCTCTTCATCGACGAGAAGCTGAACCTCCTCGTCATCCGCGACACGCCCGAGGCGGTGCGCGTGGTCGAGAAGCTGATCGCGAACCAGGACCTGGCGGAAGCCGAGGTCATGCTCGAGCTCGAGGTGCTGGAGATCGGCTACAACCGGCTCCAGTCGCTCGGCATCCAGTGGCCGGGCTCGATCGGCATCGGGCTCACCGGCGCCGCCGGCGTCGCGGGCCAGGTCACGGGCAGCGAGGCGAAGCACCTGAACGGCGGGCTCTTCCGCATCACGGTCCCGGATCCGCTCGTCACGCTGAACGCGCGGCAGCAGAACGGCCTCACCAACGTGCTCGCCAACCCGCGCATCCGCGTGAAGAGCAAGGAGAAGGCGCGCGTGCACATCGGCGACAAGGTGCCGGTGATCACGACCACGGCCGGCGCCACCGGATTCGTTTCCGAGTCGGTCAACTACCTCGACGTCGGCCTCAAGCTCGAGGTCGAGCCGCAGGTCTACCTGGAGGACGAGGTCGGCATCAGGGTCGGGCTCGAGGTGAGCACGATCACGGCGCAGACGAAGACCAATTCCGGCACTACCGCCTACCAGATCGGGACGCGAAACGCCTCGACGGTTCTTCGCCTGAAGGATGGCGAGACGCAGGTGCTCGCCGGCCTCATCAGCGACGAGGACCGCCGCGCGGCGAACCGCGTGCCGGGACTCGCCGACCTGCCCGGGCTGGGACGCCTCTTCTCGAGCAACGACGACACCGTGAATCGCACCGAGGTCGTGCTCCTCATGACGCCGCGCGTCGTGCGGAACATCGAGCGGCCGGGCGCGAAGCTCGAGGAGTTCAACGCGGGCACCGATGCGGAGCTCGGCGCGCCGCCGCTCCAGCTCCAAGGCATGGCGCCGACGCCCTCGCCGCTTCCGGGCGGCGTTCCGCAGCAGCCGGGCGCGCCGGCACCGCAGCCGTACCAGCCTGCGCCCGGGCAGCCGATGCCGGGACAGCCGACGCCGGGCCAGCCGGTGCCCGTTCCGGGCCCCGGCGCAGCCGAGCCCTCGAGCGGCTCGCAGATGGTCGCGCCGACCGCACCAGGCTCGATCCCTTCGCTGCCGCCGGCGGCGGGACCGCAGCCGAAGCAATAGAAAGCCTTTTTTTGAAAAGCCCAAAAACGCATGGCTTCACCCTCGTCGAGCTCCTCATCACGGCGGCGATCGTTTCCGTGCTCGCGTCGATCGCGCTGCCGCTCGCCGAGGTGACGATGCAGCGCCACCGCGAGCAGGACCTGCGCCGCAGCCTGCGCGAGATCCGCGAGGCGATCGACGCGTACAAGCACGCCGCGGACGACGGCATCATCGAGCGCAAGGCCGACCAGTCGGGCTACCCGCCCTCGCTCCAGGCGCTCGTCGATGGCGCCCCGGACAAGCGCAGCCCCGATGCGCCGAAGGTGTTCTTCCTGCGCCGCGTCCCGAAGGATCCGTTCAATCCGGAGAAGTGGGGCCTGCGAAGCTACGCGAGCACCGCTGCCGATCCCAAGGAAGGCGACGACGTGTACGACGTCTATTCGCTCGCCGAGGGCACCGGCATGAACGGCGTGCCGTACCGGGAGTGGTGATGCGCCGCCGCGGATTCACGCTGATCGAGCTGCTCGTCGTCCTCACGGTGATCGGACTGCTGCTTGCCATCGTCGTCCCCGACTACGTCGGCCGCACGCGGCGCGCGGAGGAAGCGGCGCTCCAGGAGGACCTGGCGGTGATGCGCGAAGCGCTCGACAAGCACTACGCCGACGCCGGGCGCTACCCGCAGACGCTGGAGGAGCTGGTGACGAAGCGCTACCTCCGCGGCATTCCGAGGGATCCGCTCACGCAGACCACCGCGTGGCTGGTCGTCCCGCCCGCCGACCCGCAGAAAGGCGGCGTCTACGACATCCATTCGAGCGCCAAGGGCGCCGGGTCGAACGGCTTGCCGTATGCGCAGTGGTAGCGGCGAGCGAGGCTTCACGTACGTCGCCGTCCTGATCGGGGCGGCCACGCTCGCGGCGGCGCTCGGCGTTGCGGCACAGGTCTACTCGCAATCGGCCCAGCGCGAAAAGGAAGCGGAGCTCCTCTTCGTCGGCAACCAGTACCGGGACGCCATCACGGCCTACTACGAGCGCTCGCCCGGCGGCGCGAAGCGCTACCCGCAGAAGCTCGACGACCTGCTGGAGGACAAGCGCTACCCGAACGTCGTGCGGCACCTCAGGCGGCTCTACGCGGATCCGCTCACCGGCAAGCCGCTGCAGGCGCTCGAGGCCCCCTCGGGCGGCGTGATGGGCGTCTTCAGCCCCTCGGAGGCCGCGCCGATCAAGCGCGCCGGCTTCCGCCCGCGCGACGAAGCGCTCGCGGACGCGGAGAAATACTCCGACTGGAAGTTCTCCTATAGTCCACCCGGACTACGCTCGTCACAGCCAGGTAACAATACAAGCGGCCCCGCGAAGTAGCAGAATCGCTACCTGTGTAGGGCGACCTGCACACGAACAGAGGTGGCCAGCACTCTGTTAACAGGCTCCGCGAAAGCGGCAGCCCAAACACCGTGCAGTCATTGCTGATCGCCGCTTGAAAAGCAGCAACGGGGGCCCAGCTACCGGCTGGGCCCCTTTTCACGCCCGCTGTCGCCGCGCCTCGACTTCATGACACCGGGATCGGCGATACCGCCCGCCCGCGCGCAGGACCAAAATCGAAGCGATGAAAACACAGGCTGCCTCGAGGGCGCAGCCGCTGCACCGGCGCCGCGCGCCCCGCACGACCCGCACGGCCGACCCGCTCGTCGAAGCGGCCGCCGTGGCGCTCCTCGCGCTGCTCGCGGTCTTCCTGCTCGCTGCCTAGTCGAGCACCATCCGGCCGATGTCGAGCCCTTCGGCGTAGGGCAGGCCCACGAGCCGGCCGGTGAGTCGCGCGAGGTCGCGGAAGATCTCGAGGTCGATGCCGCGCGAGGCGAACTGGCTCGCGTGAGCGGCGATCGCCTGCATCTTCGCGTCGATCGTCGGCGTCACGTCGAAATAGGCCCGAGCCTGGAACGGCACCGGCATCGGCCGGCACATCGTCGGCTGGAAGGTCATGAAGTCGAAATGGCCGAGGCGCTGGGCGGAGAGGCAGGCGTTGTGCACGAGCACGTGGTCGCGGTGCACTTCCGAGGCGCAATGCGTGACGAGCGCCGCCGGCGAAAGCTCGCGCACAGCGCGGTCGATCAGCGCGACGAGCTCGTAGCTCTTCAGGTCCTCGATGCGCCGGGCGCCGCCGTCGAGGAGGATCCGCAGCTCGCAGCCGAGCAACGCCGCCGCCGCTTCGGCTTCTCTGCGCCGAGTCGCGAAATCACCCGGGATCGAAGCGACGGCCATGACGACGTGCGCTCCTTCCCGTGCGAGGCGGGCGAGCGTGCCGCCGACGCCGAGCTCGAGGTCGTCCGGGTGCGCCCCGATGGCGAGCACCGTGCGCGCCGCGTAGCGCGCCGAAAACGAGCGTGCGAAGAGCGCTTCGGGCTTGCCCATCGCGGCCGCCTATGCGGCTTGGCGCAGCTCCGCCGCGCCGGCCGCCGCCTCGGCGCGCCGCTGGTGCAGGAAGAGGTGGCGAGCCTGCGGCCCGGCGTTCAGGAGAAGGTCGAGGCCCGAAAGTCCGGGGATGAACGGCCCCATGCCGCACTGGCGGTATTCCGGGTGCAGGAAGTCCTGCCAGAGGACGCGCACGCCGGCGCGCGCGAAGGCGGCTTCATCGATGTAGCCGCGCGAGCCGCCGAGCCCGCCGAGGAAGGCGTCGGCGCCGAGCGCGAGGCAGATCTCGAGGATCAGCGCGGATTTCGCGCCCGAGACGCCGAGCTCCGAGCTCTTCACGATCGGCGTGCGGATGCCGAAGGCGTTGCGCAGGAGCTCGAGCCCGGCCTCGTTAAGGTCGACGAGCCGCGTCCAGGGCGCATCCAGCAGGTCCTTGAGCGCGGGAAAGTAGAGGTTCGCGTACGGCGCCTCGCGGTAGGCGTGGCGCAGCGTCGCGAGCGCGGCTTCGTTCCAGCGCCGCCCGGCCGGGCGATTGTCGATTTCCTTCTCGAGGATGCGCTCGCTGCGCGAGCGCTGGATGACGGGAACGGTGATCCAGCGCGCCTCGTCGGGCGCGCCGGCGGCGCCGGCCCGCATGCGCACGCGAGTGCGGTTCTGGTAGTTCGCGCGCTCGAACTGCACGTGGTCGAGCAGGACGAAGATGTCCGCGTGCGCCATGCGCTGCAGGTATCCGAGCCAGGGAAGGAAACAGGGCTGGTGGATCGCGACGATCATTTCTTGCGGCCATGCTAGCGGCGCGCCTTTGCCGCGGACACGGCGCCCGCTGGCCCGAACGGCTCAAAGGCCCCTCCCTGCGACGTAGTCCTGCGCCGATAGGATCAGGCCCGTGAAGCGAGACTGCGAGCGCGCGCGCCAGAACGCGAGCGGCCCCGCGTGGTGGGTCGAGCCCGGCCTGCAGGCGGTGCTCGCCTACCGCCTCGGCGCCTGGGCGCTTCGCCAGCCGATGTGGATGCGGATCCTCGCCGACCCGCTCTACCACGTCCTCAACTTCCTCGTGAAGGCGCTCTGGGGCATCGAGATCTCGCGCCAGGCGCGCATTGGCCCCGGCCTCTACATCAGCCACTTCGGCGGCATCACGGTGAGCTCTCTCGCCGTCATCGGCGCGAACTGCGCGCTCGCGCAGCAAGTGACTGTCGGCGTCGCCACCGCGGGCGGGCGCTTCGGCGCGCCGGTCATCGGCGACGACGTGTACATCGCTCCGGGCGCGCGCGTGTTCGGCCCGATCCGCATAGGCAACAACGTCAAGATCGGCGCGAACGCGGTCGTGCATCGCGACGTGCCCGACGATGCGGTCGTCGCCCTGGATCCCGGTTTCAAGATCCTTTCCTACCGCGGGAACCGCCGCCGCGCGGCCTGAGCCGCGCGGCGAGCTTCTGCACGGGCCGCTTCGCAAGGCGAAGGAACGGCAACGACGCAAGCGCGAGCTGCCCCGCTGCGCTCACGCCGAAGGCGATGCGCTGCACGGTGCGCCGGTCCTTCCAGACGCGCTCGTAGCCCGGCGAGTTTTCCTCGGTAGTGTTGGAGTCCACCCATCGCAGTCCCGGGGTCTCGATGAATCGCGAGACGTTCGCGACTTCCGAGAGCACGCCCGGCGATGCCGCGGCATGCGCCTCGTCATAGGCGATCTTGAAGGTGTAGCCGCCTTCGCCGGCGCGCAGCACGATGTGGCGGGCGAGCGGCCGGCCGGCGAGGTCGAGCCCGGCGATGAGCAGCCGGTCGCGGCGAAACGCCTCCGGCAACACCTGCGCGACGAAGCGGCGGTCGTCGGGACGGCAGGCGAGCGCGCTCCCCGCTTCGCCTTTCCACCCGCTCGCCTCGAGGCGCATGAAGGCGTCCACCCAGCACGCGAGGTCGCCTTCCCGCGCAAGTGCAACGCTCTGCACTTCACCTGCAGCGCGAAGCTTCGCTTCCCAGCGCCGCAGGTTGTTGCGCATGTTCGAGTTGAACCGCTCGCGCGGATCGCGCTCCGTCGCGAGCAGGGCGCGGGAATACGCGTCGGTCACGAGCCAGGGCAGCCCTGCGGCGGCCGCCGCCTGCAGCAACGTGCCGTAAAGCGGTCCCTCGGCCGGCGTCCATTCGAGCTCGAGCACGGCGGCGGGCATGGCGACGAGCAGCGCCTCCAGCGTGCGCGCAGCGCCGCGAGCGCGCACGAGCGGCGTGCCGAGCAGCATGTTCCGGTGCCGCCACGAGCGCGCGGCGCGCACCGGAAGTCCGCGAAAGCCGCGCTGGATGCGCAGCGGCACCAGCCCCACGAGCTTTCCGGAGTCCCAGGCGACGAGGCAGCGGAAGCCGGCCTCGCCGTAGGCTTCGAGCGCGGGCAGCAGCATCCAATGCTCGTAGAACGGATTGGGCTCGATCGCCTCGGCGGCGAGCGCCTCCCACTCGGGAACGAGCGCACGCACGCCTGCCGCATCGCGAATCTCGACGATCACGCCGGAGCCCGAAGGCCGGCGAACGGGCGCAGCGGAGGGAATCGGCAAGACGGCCGACATGGCTCGGCAAACACTAATCCCTTCCGGGACTTCCGTAGCTGGCCCGGACGGCTCACGGCGGCTGCGGCCTGGCGTCTCGGCGCGGGCCTACGCTTCAGGAGCCGATGATCCGCGATCCCCTGCCCTTCCTTCGCTACTGGGCTGCGCGGCTGCGCGCCGCGGCCTCGCGGCGCGTGCATCGATGGCTCGCTACGGCCTCCTGAGCGACATCCACGGCAACGTGGAGGCGCTGAACGCGGCGCTCGGCGCGCTTGAGCGCGCGGGCGCGCGCACGCTCTACTGCCTCGGCGACGTCATCGGCTACAACGCGGACTCGGACGATTGCGCGGCTATCGTGCGCCGCCGCTGCGCGGCGACGATCGCCGGCAACCACGACCTCATCGGCACCTCGCGCCTGGACTTCAGCCGATGCTCGAACGGCGCCATGTACTCGCTCAAGCGCACGCGCCGCACGCTCGGTCGCGAGGCGGCGGCGTGGCTCGCCACCCTGCCGGGGCGCCAGGTCCTCGAGGACGGCAAGGTGGTGCTCGTCCACGGAGGCGTCCGCGACGTCCAGCTCTATATGGAGCGCGCGGAGCACATCCGGGAAAACGCAGGCTGGCTGCGCTACGACTTTCCCGGCGCGAAGCTCTGCTTCTTCGGCCACAGCCACCATCAGATGGTGTTCGAGGTGGACGAGGGAAGCGTCGTTCGCTCCGTCCCGGCGGCGGGCAAGGTGTACCTCGAGAGGCAGAAGCTCTATTTCGTGAACCCGGGATCGGTCGATGCGCAGCGCAAGCGCGAGCACAAGCTCGCGGAGTGCGCGGTCTTCGATACGCTCGACTGGACGGTGGAGTTCCTGCGCGTTCCCTACGACGCCGCTTCGACCGAAGCGAAGGCGGCGGTATTCGGCTACCGCATCAGCGGGTTCACCAACAGCCTCTACAACCTCCGCCGACGCCTGGGCCGGCTCGCGCACTCCGCCTGACGCCCGATCGCGCTTCCGTCAGTGCGGGACGGCGGGCTCGGCGCCTTCCACCTCGGGCATGCGCGGATGCAGCTGCGCGGCTTCCGGGTGCCCGAGGATGAATTCCACCGTGCTCAGGAACACTGCGTTCGGAATGGCTTTCTTGCCGCCGAGGAGCTGGACCAGCTCGGGCGCCGGCAGGCGAAGGACTCGCGCCAGGGCCTCGCGGGTGCCGGCGACGTAGAAGGCGCGGTGCAGCGCCCGCCGCTTGAGTTGCTCCGAAGCCATTGCAAGCTCCGCCTTTTCTTGTTGGCGACGGGACATACTGGCCTCTCTTAAACCGCTACCGCAACGTCGGTGGATATGATTTCTGTGTAGCGGTTTGCACTACGGCGGCCCGCGCAGCGGCCTGGGTGGCGCGCGGCGCGGAGGGCACGATGCCGTTGCAGAGCCGCTTCGCGATCAGCTCCGCCGCCATGCGGTGCCCTTCTTCGTTCCAGTGCCCGATGCCCAGGCCCACGTTGCGGAAGCCGTGCAGGAAGACGCGGTCTTCCGTGGCGCGGCGCTGCATCTCGGGCGCGAGCGCGATCACGGGGAAGCCTTCGCGGCGCCCGAGCGCCTCCATGCGCCGCTCGATGTAGAAGAGGTCGTGCACGCCGAGCGCATTCTCGGCGCTGCGGCGAAGCTCCGCGTCGGGCGTGACCTGGATCCCGTGCGAGATCGCGACGAGCGCGAAGCGCGCGCCGTGGCTCGACGAGAACGCGTTCATTCGGGAGATCAGCGCCTCGGTGACCGTCCACGCGTCGCGCCAGGCTGCATCGCGCGGCGGCGCGAACGCCGCGAGCGCCGTCCCCGGCTCGGCGCCAGGCACGCTCGGCGAGGCGCCCGGCGCCGCGGAGTCGGCGGCGTGCGCAGCACCGGCGCGAATCGCCTCGACGCGTTTCTTCGCCTCGTGAACGAGCTGCGCAAGGCGAAGGCGGTCGGAAGCGGCACGGAAGCGCTCGAGCCACGGCGAGGAACGCTTGCGGAAGACATCGGTGCGGGCGAACGAGTCGTCGAGCGAGAGGCCGTTCGCGCCCACGCGGTAGAACGGGCGGTCCTTCTCGGGCTCGAGGGCTGCGGAGTTGTTGAGGAGATCGTTCCCGTTCGTGAAGGCGAGGAGCACGAGGTCGGGCTGGTAGCGGATCGCGGTGCGCTCGAGCAGCTCCGATTCCTGCGCGGTGCCATAGCCCGAGACGCCGAAGTTCATGACCTCGACCTGCACCTCGGGCGGCACGCAGGCCGAGAGCTTCTCCTGGAGCTGCCACCAGAAGGTCGACTTGAAATCGACCTGCATCGCCTCGGCGTACGAGTCGCCGAGGACCGCGATGCGGTAGGTGCCCTTGGGCTTCGCGAGGTCATGCGTGCGGTCGCGGAAGCCCGCGGGGCTCACCTGGATGTAGCCGCGCCCCTCCTTGTCGAACCAGCCCTTCGCGCCCGGCCGCAGCCCCCATCCGAGCACCGGGTCCGGGCGGTACCACACCGGGGCCTCGTAGCCGATCGCGCGCAGCGCCACTTCCGCCCCGACGAGGGTCAGGCCGAGGGAGAAGAGGATTCCGCCCGCGACGGCAAGGACTCGTCTCATGCGAGGCTCCTAGTCGAGCTCGAACGCGTGCTCGTAGTTCTTCTTGAGCGCCGGGTTCTGGCGCTCCTTGCGCAGCAGGCAGTTGCCCACCGCGAGCACCTCGATCTCGGTGCCCATGAAGCAGCGGAAGGCGTCCTCGGGCGAGCCCACGATCGGCTCGCCGCGCACGTTGAAGCTCGTGTTCACGATCACCGGGCACCCGGTGAGCTTCTTGAATTCGCTGATGAGCGACCAGTAGCGGGGATTCGTCTCCTTGTGCACCGTCTGGATGCGCGCCGAATAGTCGACGTGCGTGACCGCCGGGATCGTCGAGCGCGGAACGTTGAGCTTGTCGATGCCGAAGAGCTTCTGCTGCTCCTCGCTCATCGCGATGCGATGCTCCGGCCTTACGTCCGCGACCAGCAGCATGTACGGGCTTTCGTCGTTCATTTCGAAAAACCGGGAAACATCTTCGGCGAGGACCGATGGAGCAAACGGGCGGAAGGACTCCCGGTACTTCACTTTCAGGTTGAGCGTCTTCTGCATGGTCGGCGAGCGCGCGTCGCCGAGGATCGAGCGCCCGCCGAGCGCGCGCGGGCCAAACTCCATGCGGCCCTGGAACCAGCCGACGGCCTTGCCCTGCGCAAGCGCGTCCGCGCACGCCTGCACGAGGCCCTCGTCGTCGAGCGTCTCGAACACCGCCCCCGACTTCGTGAGCTGGCGCTGGATCTCCTCTAGCGTGAAGTCGGGGCCCAAAAACCCGCCTCTCATGGAGTCCAGTGCCGTTGCAGTTTTTCTCTCTTTCTTGCAGGACAAGTGAAAAGCCACCAAGGCCGCCCCAAGCGCGCCGCCGGCGTCGCCCGCGGCAGGCTGCATCCAGATGCGGTCGAAGTAGCGCGCGCGCAGGAGCTTGCCGTTCGCGACGCAGTTGAGCGCCACGCCGCCCGCGAGGCAGAGGTTCTTTTCCTTCGTCTCGAAGGCAATGCCGCGCGCGAGCTTCAGGACGATTTCCTCGGTCACGGCCTGGATCGAGGCCGCGAGGTCCATCTCGCGCTGCGTGAGCCGTTCCTCGGGCTTCCTCGGCGCGCCTCCGAAGAGCTCGTGGAACTTCTCGTTCGTCATCGTGAGGCCGGTGCAGTAGTCGAAGTAATCCAGGTTCAGCCTGAAGCTTCCGTCCTCCTTGACGTCGACCAGGTTCCGCAGGATCAGGTCCTTGTATTTCGGTTCGCCATAGGGAGCGAGGCCCATGACCTTGTACTCGCCGGAGTTCACCTTGAAGCCGGTGTAGTACGTGAAGGCCGAGTACAGCAGCCCCAGCGAGTGCGGGAAATGGATTTCCTTCGTGACCCTGAGCTCGCGGCCTTCGCCGATCGCGAGGGAGGTGGTCGTCCATTCGCCGACGCCATCCATGGTGAGGACGGCGGCGCGCTGGAAGGGCGAGGGATAGAACGCGCTCGCCGCGTGGCTGAGGTGGTGCTCCGAGAAGAGAAGCTTCTCGCCCCAGTCGACCGAGCTCTCGATGCCGCGAAGCTCGCGGACGATCTCCGACTTCTGGAAGAGCTTGTCCTTCACCCAGACCGGGAGCGCCGTGCGGAAGGACTGGAAGCCCCTGGGCGCGAACGCGAGGTAGGTCTCGAGCAGCCGCTCGAACTTGAGGAACGGCTTGTCGTAGAAGGCCACCGCATCGAGCTCGCCGGCGCGCACGCCGGCGCCATCGAGGCAGCTCGCGATCGCGCGGTGCGGAAAGCTCGAGTCGTGCTTCCTGCGCGTGAAGCGCTCTTCCTGCGCCGCGGCGACGACGCGCCCGTCGACGAGGAGCGCCGCCGCGCTGTCGTGGTAGTACGCGGAAATTCCCAGGATCTTCACGCCGAGGGCCCTCCTAGAACAGCGTGTAGATGAACGGCGCGACCACCGACCCCTTGGCGAGCACGAGCAGGCCGCCGAGCAGCACGGTCATCAGGATCACGGGAAGCAGCCAGAACTTGCGGCGCACGAGCATGAAGCGCCACAGCTGGGCGACGTATTCCATCGGTCCTCCTTCGAGGCTAGAACAGGTTCCGGAAGCTGTCGTCGGCCGGTCCCGGCGGGTCGCGGCGGACCCAGTAGGTCTTCGCCTGCGGGTCCCACGCGCGCTTCATCGCGTCCCAGCCGCACAGGCGCATGACGAAGCCCATGGGCGCGAACACGCCGAAGAACATGATCGCCATGGCGACCGGGCTCATGATCCGGTGCAGGAGCTCGGCGAGCGCCATCCACGCCCGCTTGAGCGGCGCGAGGAGCTCCGCGCGGGCGAGCGTCACGGCGGCCATCGCCGCGGCGGCGACGAGCCACCACGGCTTGAAGATCGAGAGGAAGGCGAAGGCGGCGGCGAAGGTCCAGCCGAACTTGCGGTCGGAGGGCAGCGCCTGGAGCTCGGTTTTCATGGAGCGAAGACCTTAGCCGACCGACCCGGCTCGGCCGTCGAAACGCGACAGTCCGAAAGGACTACCCAGGAGCGCCTCGTAGGCCGCCAGGAGCTTCGGCGCCTCGTAGCGCCACTCGAGCTCGTTCTCGACGCGCCGGCGGCCGAATTCGCCCATGGCCGCTCTTTTTTGGGGGTTTTCCATCAATTCCAGAATCCTCAATGCGAAGTCGGCGGGGTCGTTGCGCTTCGCGTAGAGCGAGGCCTCGCGCGCCGAGAAGCGGCCCTCCACGAGGTCGAACTGGACGATGGGTTTCCCGAGTGCCATGTACTCCATGATCTTGTTCATAGTCGAGATGTCGTTCATGTCGTTCGCGACATCCGGGTTCACGCATACATCGGCGGTATTGAGCATGGCGAGCAGCTCGGCATCGGAGACGCGGCCGGTGAAGGTCACGTAGTCGGCCACGCCCAGGGTCTTCGCCAGGTCCTTCATCTCCTGCAGCGACGTGCCTCCGCCGACGAGGCCGAAATGAATGTCGGTTCGCTTTTTTTCCTTCACGAGAACTTCAACACTCTTCAAAAGCAGGTCGATTCCTTCTTGCTTCCCCATGACGCCGACATAGCCGACCAGGTACTTGCGCCCCTTCTTCAGCGAGGGAACCGGCGGCACGATCTTCATGCGCTCGAGGCTCGGGCCGCTGCGCACGACGAAGACGCGCTGCGGCGGCATGCCGCCGCGGCCGATGGCGATGCGGCGGTAAGACTCGTTGGTCGCGATCGAGACGTCGGCGAAGCGGAAGGTCCAGTCCTCGAGCGCGAGCATCACCCGGTACAGGAAGCCGCGGCGCCCGAACTTCGCCTCGTAGAGCTCCGGGTTCGCGTCGTGGTGGTCGAAGAGGAACTTCTTGCCGAAGAGCTTGTAGAAGGCGCCGATGAGGAAGAAGAGGTCCGGCGGGTTGCAGGCGTGGATGGCGTCGAAGCCCTTCTTGAACAGCACCCTCAGCGAGAGGTAGAACGTGAACGCTAGCGCCGCGGAATATTCGACCAGGTATCCGAGGGCGCCCTCGCCTTCGGCCGGCAGGTCGTAGCGCCAGATGTCGATGCCGTCGATCGACTCGAAGTGCTTCTCGCAGCCCTTGCCGGTCGGGCAGATGATCGAGACCTCGTAGCCTGCGGCGCGCAGCGTCGTCGCCTCCTGCCAGACGCGCCGGTCGAACGGGCTCGGCAAGTTCTCGACGAGGATCAGGACGCGGCGTGCCATCGTCGCCACCCCTCAGGCCGCGAGCTTGTTTTCCTGCAGGTAGGAGAGCTCGACCTGCACCGTCATGAAGTCCGTAGGCCGCTCGCCGTTGCCGCACACCCAGACCGTCGCGGGCTCCTCGCTGCGGACCTTCTGCCAGTCCACCGCGGTGAAGCCGTTCCAGGCATGCTCGTAGCTCGTCCCGTCGCCCCGGCCGTAGCCGCCGTCCCGCGCCGGCCGAACATAAAAGATGCGCATCGTGGATCTCCCGCGCTTACCAGCAGATGCCTTCGTACACGCCGAGCACCGTTCGCGAGTCGCACACGCGCACGAAATCGATGATCGTCTGCCCGTCGCCCACTCGCCGCGGCACATCCGCGAACTCGGGCGCGGCGTTGCCGATCACGATCGTGCGCCCGTGGGCGAGCACCTCGTCGATGGAGTCCACCATGAGGCGCGAGATGTGCGGGATGCGGTTGAGGATGTAGTCCTTGTTCGCGCCATGCAGCGCCGCGAGGCTCACGTTGCGGTCGTAGATCCTCAGGTCATAGCCCTTGCCGAGCAGGCGCT
>JAFAGU010000094.1 GCA_019237595.1 Betaproteobacteria bacterium
TCGAGGATGAGCGGCGACGCCATGCACCGCACGAGCTCCTTCTGCGCCTCGTCCGTCACGTATTCGACAGGCGACTTGCCGTCGATGCGCGCGAGGAGGAGCGCCGGGAGGAGCGAGGCGGTGCGCGATTCGAGCTCCGCCGCCTCCTCCCAGTCGGCCGCCGCGAAATAGGAATCCTTCAGCGCGCCGAAGCAGTCGAGGAAGAGGCCCGAGGCGCCCGGCGTCCACAGGCACTTGAGCAGCAGGTGGTTCAGGCAGAACGCAAGGTCGAACGCCGGGTCGCCGTACCACGCGCATTCGGCATCGAGAAAGACCGGCCCCCGCGGGCCGACGAGGATGTTCTTCGGGCTGACATCGCCGTGCACGAGGCACAGGCGCGTCTTCGCCGTCCTTTCGACGAGGGAAAGAAGGGCGTATTCGAGAGCCGGATGGACCTTCGATGTCGCGACGAGGTAAGGCTCGAGGCGGATGGCGAAGAAGATCGCGTCCGTGGAAAAGGCATCGCGAACGGACGCCTGGTCCGCCGTGGCGGCGTGGATACGAGCCAGTGAGCGCCCGACGCTCGCTGCGAACTCGGGATCCGCCTTGCCCTGCCGCAGCAATGCCTTCCAGACCGGATGCTGCGCCGGCTCGAGGTATTCCATGACGAGCACGCCCTTCGCCTGGGCGATGGGCATCGGCGTGCACCCCGGCAGGGCCGCCGTAGCGGTCTGGAGCCAGCGATACTCGTAGATGTTGCGCTCCACCGGCGCTTCCCAGGTCTGCGCCACGCGAAGGCGCGAAAGCGCTCGCTTCACGCAGACCGGTCCGCGCGCAAGGTCTACGCGCCAGATATCCGACGAGACGCCCCCGGCGAGCGGCTCGCCGCCGGGCGATTCCGCCGCTCCGGCGAGCCCGGCCGTCTTCAGCGCGGAGAGCACCTCGCTAGGGAGCGAGGCGGCGGAGCGTCCACCCATCGGCGCCCTTTCGCTCGTAGGCGAGCCGGTCGTGCAAGCGGTCGGCCCGTCCCTGCCAGAACTCGATGGCCTGCGGCACCACCCGGTAGCCGCCCCAGTGAGGCGGGCGGGGCGGCGCGTCGCCGTGCTGGGAAGAAAACCTCTTGAATGAGGCTTCAAGCGCGGATCGGTCGGCGACCGGCTCGCTCTGGGGCGAAGCCCAGGCCGAGATGCGCGCGCCGAGCGGGCGGCTCGCATAGTAGGCGTCGGAGGCCTCCGGCGCGATCTTCTCCACGCGGCCATCGACGCGCACCTGGCGCTCGAGGTCCGACCAGAAGAAGACGAGGCACGCGGCCGAACGCGCCGCGAGCTCGCGGCCCTTGCGGCTGCCGTAGTTCGTAAAGAAGACGAAGGCTTCCTGCTCGATGCCCTTCAGCAGCACGATGCGCGCCGAAGGCGTGCCGTCGGCGGCCACCGTGGCGAGCGTCATCGCGTTCGGCAGCGGCACGCCCGCCTGCAGTGCATCCTCAAACCACTTCTCGAACTGCTTGATCGGATTGGCATCCGCCTGCGCCTCCGAGAGGCCCGCGCGCATGTACTCCCGGCGCAGCTCGGCGATCTTCATGCGCGGCATTCTATGGCGGATTGCCAACGCCCGAGGGAAAACCGCGCGTTTTCCCTCTGAAAATCGTTGACATGCCTCGAAGGATTCGGCATCTTCTCGTCACCGCTGCAAGCGGCGGGGAAAATCCGGGACCGATTCCGAAGCAAAACCAGTCGTACTCAGCACGTTCAGAGGAGAACAGAAGATGGCGAAGAAGAAGGCGAAGAAGAGCGGCGGGAAGAAGCGCAAGCCAAACGCGGCATTCATGAAGCCGATGACGCCCGACTCCACCCTCGCTGCAGTGGTCGGGTCGAGCGCGATGCCCCGCACCGAGGTGACCAAGAAGATCTGGGGCTACATCAAGCGCAACGGGCTCCAGGACAAGAAGAACAAGCGCATGATCAACGCCGACGACAAGCTGAAGTCGGTGTTCGGCGGCAAGTCGCAGGTGTCCATGTTCGAGATGACCAAGCTCGTCTCGAAGCACCTCAAGTAACGAACGCTCAGGGAGAAAGAATGAAAAGGCCGGGCCCGCCCGGCCTTTTTATTTGTGGTAGCCGGCCACGACCTCGACTTCGTTCCTCGAGCCGAGGACGACGGCCACCCGCTGGTGCAGGCCCCGGGGCTGGAGGTCGAGGATGCGGGTCTTCCCGTCGGTGGCCGAGCCGCCCGCTTGCTCGACGATGAAGGACATCGGGTTCGCCTCGTACATGAGGCGCAGGCGCCCTTCCTTGTTCTTCGCGTCCCGGGGGTACATGAAGATGCCGCCGCGCGAGAGCACGCGGAAGACGTCGGCCACCATGGAGGCGACCCAGCGCATGTTGAAGTCCTTCCCGCGCGGCCCCTCCTTGCCGGCGAGGCACTCGTCAATGTAGCGCTTCACCGGCGCTTCCCAGCGCCGCTGGTTCGACACGTTGATCGCGAACTCCTGCGTGTCCTCGGGGATCCGGATGTCGGGATGCGTGAGCACGAAGGTGTAGGTCTCGCGGTCGAGCGTGAAGCCGTGCGCCCCATCGCCTACCGTGAGGACGAAGACGGTCGTCGGCCCGTAGACCGCGAAGCCCGCGGCGACCTGGCTGCGTCCCGGCTGGAGGAACGCCTTCTCGTTCGGCTCGCAGAAGGAGCCGTTGTCGAGCTTCGGGCAGCGCAGCACGGAGAAGATCGTGCCCACCGAGATGTTCACGTCGATGTTCGACGACCCGTCCAGCGGATCGAAGAGCAGCAGGTATTCCCCGCGCGGGTAGTGCGTCGGGATGGGCTTCGGGTCATCCATCTCCTCGGAAGCGAGCGCGGCGAGATTCCCGCCCCATTCGTTCGCCTCGAGCAGGATCTCGTTCGAGAGGACGTCCAGTTTTTTCTGGACCTCTCCCTGGATATTCTTGTTCTCGGTGCTTCCCAGGCCGTCGGCCAGCGCGCCCTTGTTCACCCGCGTGCTGATGGCCTTGCACGCGCGGGCGATCGTCTCGATCAGCAGGCGCAGGTCGGTGTTGATCTTGCCGTCGTGCTGGCGGCCGACCAGGAACTGGCTGAGGGTGATGCGTCGCACGCGGCTATTCTAGACGGCGCCCTTGCGGCGAGCGTTTCACAGAGCCTTCCCGGGGCCGCGCTTGCGCACGTACCAGGCGCCGCAGAGCAGCGCCGCCGCGAGGACGCCGAAGACCGGCCCCATGCCGACCGCGCTCGCGAGCGCGCCGGAGCCCAGCGGAATGAAGGTCTGGCTCGCGTTGATGAGCGTCGTTCGCACGCCAACCGCCTCGCTCTGGCGGCCGGGCGGCGCCGTCTCGTACAGCAGCGACATGATCACGGGCTGCGCGCAGCCTAGCCCGAGGCCGAGCAGGAACGAGAGCGCGACGAGCGGCCCGGCGCTCGAGGCGAGCGGGAAAAGCGCGTAGCTTGCCCCGGCCACCGCCATGGAAGCGAGGATGATCACCCACTGCTGCACGCGCCGGATGAGCACGCGCATGGCGAGGCGCACGACGAAGGTGGCGACGGCGAAGGTGGCCATCACGAGGCCGATGGAGGCGGGCGCGAGGCCGATCTGCGCGCCGTAGAGCGGCATGAGGAACGCGTAGAGGTCCCAACCGGTCGCGAGCACGCCGCTCACGAGGAAGGCGTGGCGCAGGCCCGCGACCTGGAAGAGGTCGAGCAGCCGGCCGCCCGCCGCGGGATGCCGCTCCGGTCGCGGCAGCGGGCGCTTGCGCAGCCCCAACATGACCGCCGCGATGGCCGGGAACACCGCCAGGAGGAGCAGCGCCGCGGCGTGCCCCAGGCCTTCGATGGCGAAGCCGGCGATGAGCGGCCCGAGCGAGCCGGAGATCGAGAACGCGAGCGCAAGCCAGGCGAAGTTCATCGGCCGGTCCTGGACGCTGCCGTGCGCGCCGATCACCGTGTTCATCCCTATGTGCACGAACATGAACGACACGCCCAGGATCGTGCTCGAGACAAACAGGGTCTCGAGCCGCGGCACGAGGAAGGGGAGCGCCGAGCCGAGCGCGAGGCCGATGAGCGCGGCCATCAGCGGGCGGCGCGGCCCGGCGTGGTCGATGAGCCTTCCCGCCGTCACCGAAAGCAGCATCGGCAGCGCGGCGAAAAGCGCCATGACCATCCCGACGGTGCCGGGCCCCGCCCCTAGGCGCAGGGCGAAGAGCGAGGTCGTCATGCGCGCGCCGACGAAGGCGACGTGCCCGAGGACGTTCAGCGCGACGAAATAGAGGATTTCCACTTCGGCTGCCACACAGTCATGGCGACCCCGGCGCAGGCGAGGGCCATGCCGCCGAGGGTGAGCGCGCTCGGCACGACGCGAAAGAGCGCGAGCTCCAGGACGACCGCGAACACCGGCGGAAGGTACATCATGCTCGCGACGCGCGTCGCCTCGCCGTGGCGCATGAGGTAGTTGAGCACGCTCACGCCGATGATCGAGGCGAAGATGACGAGGAAGAAGATCGCGGCGGCGAGGCTCCACGCCCACTCGACTCGCAGGCCCTCGACGGCAAGCGCGAGCGGTGCGAGCACGGCGAGGGAAACGGCGAACTGGATCACCGCCGCCGCCTTGAGGTCGGCGTGCGGCGAGAAGCGCCGCTGGTAGAGCGTCGCAGCCGTGACGCCTGCGACGGCAATGAGCGTTGCCGCGAGGCCCCCGGGCGTGATCTCGCGCACGTCGATCCGGTGCCACACGACGAGCGCGACGCCGGCGAGCCCGATGAAGACGCCGGCCCACTGGCCCGGCTGGATGCGCTCGTTCATGAGGAGCGAGGCCGCGATCGCCGTGAAAAGCGGCTGGCTCGAGAGGACGACCGCCACGACGCCCGCCGACATGCCGAGGTACTGCGCGTAGTGGCTGCCGCCCAACTGCACCGCGTGCATGAGGAGCCCGGCGACGGCGAGATGGCCGACCTCGGCTCGGGTCTTGGGCCACGCCGGCTTCCATACGACCGCGAGGAGGGCGAGCACCGCCAGGCCGAAGGCGAAACGAAGGGTGAGCAACGTGAATGGCGCCGCGTAGTGCAGCCCCACCTTGGTGGCCAGGTAGCCCGAGCCCCAGACGGCGACGAAGTACCAGGCGAGGAGCGAGTTGAGGGGCGAGCGCAGGCGAAACCTTCCAGCGCCCAACCTACAG
>JAFAGU010000146.1 GCA_019237595.1 Betaproteobacteria bacterium
TTCGACAAATCGCGCGGGCCTCTCGAGCAGGCCCTGGCGATCGACAAGGACCTCGCGCTGCCGACGCGCATCCTCCGCGACCTCATGCTGCTCGGGCGGGCGGAACAGGGCAGGGGAGAAGGCACCCGCGCCCGCGCCTACTTCGCCCGCGCGCGCTCGGTCGCCGACGCGATTCCGGACGCGCCCGCTTCCGCCGAAGCCGAGCGCCTCGGCGCGGCGCTCGGCAAGTAGCTCCGCGCTAGTCGCCTACGTAGACGAACGGCGCCCAGAAGTACGGGTGGCCGCGCGCGATTGTCCCGTCCAGCGCGCTCGAGCGCACGCGCTGGCGTGCGCCTCGGAGTGCGGCGCCGGCCTCCGTCCCCTTGTGCAGCTCGCGGAAGAACTCCACCATCAGCTCGCGCGTCGACCGGCTCTCCACCGCCCAGTGGCTGACGAGGAGCGCCTGCGCGCCGGCATACATGAAGGCGCGCGTGAGGCCGGCGAAGCCCTCGCCGTTCGTCGCTTCCGCGCCCTCGCCCGCGGTGTTGCACGCAGACAGGACGACGAGCCTCGCATTCAGGTCCATGGAGGCCACGATCTCGTTCATGGTGAGAAGGCCGTCCTCGCCCTTCAGGTCCCCGGAGAGCGAAAGCACGAGCGCCGGCTCCGCGTCGCTCGGCGCCGCGGCGGGCGCACGCTGGTCCCAGGCGAGCTCGAGCGGACGGGCCGCGGCGACCAGGTTGCGCTGCGCGCCGGCGGTGGCCCCTTCGCTCGTGACGGCGGCGCGCACCTGCGTGAATTCGCCGCCGAGCAGGCCATGCGTCGCGAAGTGCACGAAGCGCGTGGTCTTCAGGTCGAGCGTCTTGGCGGTGTGCTCCTGCGCCTGGCCGCGCAGGAAGAGGGAGGACTTGCCGCCGAGCACGGCGGCGATCTCGCGCGCCTCGTCCGCCGTGTCGGGAAGGCGGGGGATTTCGATGGCGCCCGATGCGCTCGGCCGCGCCGAGCGCGAAATCGCCGCGAGCATCGGCCGGGCGGGCGCGGTGCCGGGCGCGTCGAAGACCGGGTCCGCGAACGAGACGAGCTCGCGGTCGTGGCGCACGGCGGGCTTGCGGTAGAGGCGCATGGAGCTCAGCGCCGCGAGGCTCGGCAGGTAGGCGAAGCGATGCCGCTCGCCGAGGTACGCGAGGCCCGAGTATTCGCCCAGGAGCGGCGCCTTGCCGCGGGCGTCGGAGAACTTGCGCTGGTCCGCCTCGTCCCAGCGCGTGACGAGCATTTCGAAGGGCAGCGTGTGAAGCGCCCCGTCCGGAACGACGAGCAGTCGCTCCGCGCCGGCGAGATTGGAGGCGAGCGGCTCGAACACCGCGCGGTAAAGGCGGTGCAGCACCGAAGGGTCGAGCCGCGCGAGCTGCTCGACGATGGAACGGCCCACGTCCTCCGGCGGCCGCGCCGCGGTGACGAGCGCGGCGATCTCCGCCCGGCCAAGCGGCAGCTCGACGAGCCGGAAGCGCTCGCGGGTGATGATGAACGCGATCGAGCGGCCCGGTAGAAGCGAATACGTGACGAGCGTCTCGCCGGGCTTGAGGAGCGTGCGCTGAAGGGTGTCGACCGTGACCGGTCGCGGCTGCGTGAGCTCCATGTAGCGCGGATACTTCTTCCACAATTCGTCTTCCACTTTCGCAAGGTCCGCCTCCGCCGCCTGCATCGCCTGCGCTGCCCGATCGCGCGCCGCGACCATTCGAGCGCGGATGTACGGGTCCTGCACCCTCTGGCTCGTCCCGTTTTCCGGCTCCTCGTCGCGCTCGAGGTTGTCGTCCGCCGCGGCGCTTCGCTTCCGGCGCCATTGGGCGACGCTTTCGCGCAGCTGCTGCTGCCTGGACCGCAGGTTCTTGAACTCCGGGTCCGTGACGAAATGGCCGGCGTCTGCCTTGCGCAGCATCTCGGAGAAAATGCGGCTTTGCGTTCGCGACACGAGCGCGAGCGCCTCGCGATCGAAGCCTCCGGACGGTTCGGCGGCGTGGAGCCGCAGCAGCAGCTCCGTCATCTCGAAGTAGAGCGGCGAAAAGCGCGCCGCGTAGCCCTGGCGGGTGTCCTCGTCGATCCCTCTCGTCTGCGCGAATAGTCGATCGACGGCATCGGTGGACCGGCGGTACGGATCGAGGGCCGCCTTCAGCTTGCCGTTCTTCGCCAGGACGCGGCCATAGGCCCATTGCACCTTCGTTTGCTGCTCGGTCCCTTCGTATGCGGCGCCGGCGAGCGCCGCGCGGCTGAGCAGGGATTCCGCCTCATCCATCCTGCCTTGCTTTTCGGCGAGCTCGGCGAGCCCTCCCAGCGCGCGGACCGCCAGAGGGTGATTGGGCCCAAGGGACTCCTCCGCCGATTGCAGCGCCCGCTCGTAAGCCTGCCGCGCTTCGCCTAGGCGCTTGAGCTGCGAGAGGGCGACGGCGCGCAGCAGGAACCACTCGGTTACCGGAGCGCGCTGAGCCATGCCGGACTCGGCATTGCGCGTGGGCCCGCGCGTCCTGCGCTCGACCTCTTGGTACCGGCCCTGCAGGAGATTCAGCTCGGCGAAAAGGCGCTCGGTCTGGCCGCGTCGTTGGGCCGTATGCGCCTGCACCTCCCGCAGATGGCTTTCCGCCTCGTCATACCGACCGACCGCGATCTCGACTCTTGCCACATCCTCATGTGCCCGCGCGAAGTCCGACTCGAGCTGCGCATCCTTGTCGGCCACGAGCTTCGCGCGCTGCAGACCTTCTTGGAGAGCGCTCCTTGCATCGGCATAACGCGACTGCAGGGTGTATACCTCCCCGAGGCTGAGGAGAGTCCTCACCGCCTGTTCGGAGTTCCGCCCCGGCGCGCGCTCGATGGCGACCAAAGATTCCTTCAGCATCGCCTCGGCATCGGCGAACTTGCCGCGAAGCCGCAGGATATTGCCGAGCTGCCGGTAAGCCGCGCCCCGCCTTTGTTCCGGGACCCATGGAGCCAAGCCAACGCGCTGGCGGGAAAGCTCTTCCGCGAGCTCGTAGTTTCCCGCGTCCGCGGCCGCTTCGGCCTGCTCGCCGAGCGCTCGGAAATTTGCGCCGGCGCCGTTGTTGCGCCCGCCGCGATGCTGCGCAATTGCAGCGGACGCCAAGCCGAGCAGAACTATGAGAAGTAGTTTGGCTACAGTCTTAGGAATTGTTGCTCCCTCGTACAATCGTACGCCGTCACAGGTGCGGCAGCAGTTCCAGCGGCCGGGCCAGCAGGACGTCAGGATTCCATGCGGCCGGTGCACCGTTGTCCGGGCTGGTGTAGCCCCATTCCACGGCGACCGCGCGCATACCGGCCGCGCGCGCCGCCTGGATGTCGCGGAGGTCGTCTCCCAGGTAGTCGCAGCTTCCCGGTGAAAGGTTCAGCCGCTCGGCGGCAAGAAGGAGCGGCGCGGGGTGCGGCTTGAGGTGCGGCGTCGAGTCGCCGCCCACGATGCAGTCCGGGGAAAGCGAGAGATCCGCGACGATTTTCTCGGTAAATCGCATGGCCTTGTTCGTGACGATGCCCCACGCGATGTCGCGCGAGCGCAGCGCGTCGAGGAGCTCGCCGACGCCCGGAAAGAGGCGGGTCTCGGCCATCACGTTCTCGCCGTAGTATCGAAGGAACGCGTCGCGCAGCGCCTCGTAATCCGCGTCGCCGGGTGCGCGGCCGAATCCCACGCGCACCATGCCGCGCGCGCCCATGGAGGCAAAGGGACGAACCGCGGGCACCTCGAGAGGCCCGAGGCCGCGTTCGCCTCGCAGCGCATTCAGCGCGGCGCAGAGATCGGCCGCCGTATCGGCAAGCGTGCCGTCGAGGTCGAAGAGGACCGCTCGCCCCTTGGTGCGAGGGGCGCCGCTAGCGATCACGCACGCAGTGCAGGAGGTAATTGACGCTGGCGTCCGGCTCGAGGCGGTAGCGTTTCGCGAGCGGGTTGTACGTCATGCCGGTCATCGCCTCCGGCCGCAGGCCCGCCGCTCGAGCGAAGGACGCGAGCTCGGAAGGCTTCACGAAGCGAAGATAGTCGTGCGTGCCCTTGGGCAGCAGGCCAAGGATGTACTCCGCCCCGACGACCGCGAAGAGATAGGCCTTGGGATTGCGGTTGATGGTGGAGAAGAAAATCGAGCCGCCGGGCCGCGCAAGCCGCGCGCACGCGGCGACCATCGACGCGGGGTCGGGAACGTGCTCGAGAAGCTCCATGCAGGTCACCACGTCGAATGCGCCAGGCTCGCGAGCGGCGAGGTCCTCCGCGCTCACGCTTTCGTAGCGGATGTTCAAGCGGCTTTCCAGGAGGTGAAGCTGCGCTACGCGCAGGCCCTTCTCCGAAAGGTCGATGCCCGTCACATCCGCGCTTCGACGGGACATCGCCTCGGCTAGCACGCCGCCGCCGCAGCCCACGTCGAGGACTTTCTTTCCCGCGAGGCCGCCTGCGCCGGCGTCGATCCATTCAAGGCGCAGCGGGTTGATGTCGTGCAGCGGCTTGAACTCGCCCGCCGGGTCCCACCACCGATGGGCGAGGTCGCTGAATTTGCGCAGCTCCGCCGGGTCCGCGTTCATCGCGGCGCATTGTCCCAAAAAAAACCCCGCCGAAGCGGGGTTTCGTTCTTCGCGCCGACCTTCTAGCGCGAGGACTGCGAGCTGCCGGACGTGGAAGCGGCGGGCGCCGAGGAGCCTGCGCCGCTCGCGCCGGTCGAGGGCGCCGACCCGGCGGAGGCTTGCCGCTGCCCGAGCACCTCGACTTCGACCCGGCGGTCGGGCTGCAGGCAGGCGACGAGCTTCTGGTTCGACTTGCGCGCCGGACCCATGTTGTCGCACTGGTGGCCGGTCACGGGATCGGCTTCGCCACGGCCCTCCGCCTGCAGGCGGTCGGTCTGGCCCGAGAGCCTCTGCGCGAGGTAGTCGCGAACCGCCTGCGCGCGACGCTCCGAGAGCCGCTCGTTGTACTGCTCGGTGCCGATCCGGTCGGCGTAGCCATCGATCTGCACGCGGTCGATCTGCGCGTCGCGCAGGTTGCCCGCGAGCTCGTCGAGCTTGCTCTGGCCGGCGGGCGTGAGCTCCGCCTTGTCGAAGGCGAAGAGGACGTCGCTCGAGAGCGAGACTTTCTCGATCACCTGGGGCGCGGCGGCGACCGGCGGGGGCGCTTCCTTCTCCGCGAGCGGCGCGGCGGGTGCCGCGGCGACCGGCACCGCGTCGCAGGGCGCGGCTGCCTTGTCCGGCGTCCAGTCGCCGGTCTTCCAGCAATGCCCGCTCGAGTCGGTGATCGCGCTGTTCGTGCCGCTCGTGACGTAACCGGGCACGGCGCCTGCCGCTCCGGCGACCAGCGCCAGGGCGACCGCGACCGCGGCTTGGCTCGGCTTGAATGGCTTCATCGTGCTGTCTCCTTGGGGAATAGGCCACAAGGACTAGCAATCGACGTGCCCCGTTCGGGCCATCGGGCCGCCCCGACACGCGGAAACAAAAAAGCCCGCCGGAGCGGGCTTTCGCAAGGCAGCGGCAGGCGCTACATCTTGCGCGTGCCGATGACCTCGATTTCGGTGCGGCGGTTCTTCGCGCGGCCTGCCTTGGTCTTGTTGCTCGCGACGGGCTGCTTCTTGCCCGTGCCTTCGGTGTAGATGCGGTTCGCCTCGATGCCCTTGGAGGCGAGATAGGCCTTGGTCGCCTCGGCGCGACGCACCGAGAGCTTCTGGTTGTAGGCGTCGGAGCCGATGGCGTCGGTGTGGCCGATCGCGATCACGACCTCGAGGTTCACGCCCTGCACCTTCGAGACGAGGTCGTCGAGCTTCGCCTTGCCTTCGGGCTTGAGCGTCGCCTTGTCGAAGTCGAAGAGGACGTCGGCCGCGAAGGTGATCTTCTCGGCCACGGGCTTGGGCGCGGGTGCCGGCGCGGGCGCCGGCTGCTCGACGGCGCGAGGCGCGGGCGCCTCGGCCTTGGGCTCGGGCGCGGGCTTGGGCGGCTCCTGCGTTGCGCAACCCACCAGGAATGCGAGCACCGCCGCCGGATACCAGGACTGGAACTTCATGAGCGCCCCCCTTAAAGGCTTTTTGTTTCAAGAATCTGCGTTGCTATCGAGGGCATTCTGCCACATCCGCGCCTGCGTTTCCAAGCCGGAAGAGGCGGGGTTTTGCAGCTTTCCCGATAGGACACACGGGCGGCCGTTCACCCAGACATGGGAGACGTCCTCCCGGCCGGCCGCGTATACGAGGTGCGAGACCGGGTCGTAGACCGGCAAGAGGGCGGGTCCGGCCAGCTCGACCGCAACCAGGTCGGCTGCCTTGCCCGGGACGATCGAGCCCGTGCGCGTGCCGAGGCCGAGCGCCTGGGCGCCGGCGAGCGTGGCCGCGTGGAGCGCCGCATGGGCGGGCATCGCTTCGGGGTTTCCCGAGACCGCTTTGGCGAGCAACGCGGCGGTGCGCATCTCCTGGAAGAGGTCGAGGCGGTTGTTGCTCGCGGCACCGTCGGTGCCGAGAGCCACATTGACGCCTTTCTTCCGCAGCTCTTCGATGGGCGAAAAACCGCTGGCGAGCTTGAGGTTGGACGAAGGGCAGTGCACGACGGAGGCGCCGTGGCGCGCGAGCGTGGCGACTTCCTCGGCTTCCAGGTGCACGCAATGAACCGCGATGAGCCCCGGCCCGAGCAGCCCGAGGCGGGCCAGGCGCTCGAGCGGGCGCACGCCGTGCTCGGCGATCGAGCGCTCGATTTCGTCGCTCGTCTCGTGCAAATGGATGTGCACCGGGCAGTCGAGCTCCGCCGCAAGCGTGCCGATTTTCTTCAGCGTCGCATCGGAGACCGTGTACGGCGCGTGCGGCGCGAAGCAGAACGAGGCGAGCGGCTCCCCGCCGCGCCGGTCGCGAAGATCGAGGCCCTTGCGCAGGTAGTCGTCCGCGTCCGAGGCATACGCCGAGGGGAACTCGATGGCGATGATGCCGTGGACGCTGCGCATGCCGGCCGCGAGCGCCGCGTCGAGCGACGATTCCGGGAAGAAGTACATGTCGTTGAACGTGGTGATGCCGCCGAGCAGCATCTCCGCGCACGCGAGCTCGGTGCCGGCGCGGACGAATTCGGCGGAGACGTGCTTCGCTTCCGCCGGCCAGATGTGCTCCTCCAGCCAGCGCATCAGCGGCAGGTCGTCGGCGAGGCCGCGCATGAGCGCCATGGCAGCATGCGTGTGCGCGTTGACAAGGCCCGGTATCAGGACATGGCTTTCCAGCTCGACGGGTTCGTAGGAGGCAAACCGTTCGCGCGCCCGGGCGGCGGGCAGGACCGCCTCGATGGCGCCGTCGCGCACGGCGACCGCATGGTCGCGAAGCACCGTGCCGGCCGGTTCGACCGGCACGACCCAGCGCGCACTGATGAGAAGCTCGGGCATGAAATAAAAAGGCCTCGCCGAGGGCGAGGCCCGAATGGTAACCGCTCGCCGTCTACTGCTTCGGCGTGCCGGTCACGTCCACGGTAACGCGGCGGTTGGGCGTGAGGCACGACGCCAGCGCCTTTCGGTTCTTCTGGTCGGGGCACGACTTCACCGGGAAGGCCTTGCCGGAGCCGACGCTCTGGATCTTGCTGCGATCCACGCCCTTCGAAGCGAGATAGCTGGCGACGGCGTCCGCGCGCCTTTGGGAGAGCTTGCGGTTGTACGCGTCGGAGCCGAGGCGATCGGTATGGCCTTCGACGCGCACGGAGTCGATGCTCGAGAATTGCCCGAGCTTCGCGAGCACCTCGCTATCGATCTTCTTGCGCATCGCCGGCGTGATCACCGCGGAATTGGAAGCGAACGTATCCGTGAGCGTCACGCTGAGCGGCACGGGCTTCGGTGCCGGCGCGGCCACGGGCGCCGGCGCAGGCTCCGGGGCAGGCGCCGCGCGCGGTGCGACCGGCGCTGGCGCAGGTGCGGGCGCCGCGACCGGCGCGGGCTTGGGCGCGAGATCCGGATCGCAGTCCGGCGAGGCCATCTGCGGGCTCCAATAGCCGCCGCGCCAGCACTGGCCGCTCGAGTTCTTCCATGTTGCGGCGCCGCCCCAATACGCGGACTCCGGTTGCGATTGCGCTTGCGCGGCGCCGGTGATCGCGGCGGCGGCAAGGGTGATCCAGGCAGCTTTTTTCATCGTTTCTCCCTAATGTGCGGGTGCGGAACCCGCGTGCGATTTAAGCCCTGTCCGGCGGGAAAAAGCAAGCGTTTTTTATCAACGAAATCCGTGCCTTGCAGCTCGGAGGCGCGGTGCCCGCATGATAAAATTCGACCTTCGTTTTCCATGGAATCCTTCGCTAAAGAAACCCTCCCGATTTCGCTCGAGGAGGAGATGCGGCGTTCCTACCTCGACTACGCGATGAGCGTAATCGTGGGCCGCGCGCTCCCCGACGTGCGGGACGGCCTGAAGCCGGTCCATCGGCGCGTGCTGTATGCGATGCACGAGGCGAACAACGTCTGGAACCGGCCCTACGTAAAGTGCGCTCGGGTGGTCGGCGACGTGCTCGGCAAATACCACCCGCACGGCGACACGGCGACCTACGAGGCGCTCGTGCGCATGGCGCAGGATTTCTCGATGCGCTACACGCTCATCGACGGGCAGGGCAACTTCGGATCCATCGACGGCGATTCCGCCGCGGCCTACCGCTACACCGAGTGCCGCCTGGAGAAGATTTCCGCGGAGCTGCTCGCGGACATCGACAAGGAAACGGTCGACTTCGTCCCCAACTACGACGGCAAGGAGCAGGAGCCGAGCGTCCTGCCCACGCGCGTCCCGAACCTCCTGGTGAACGGTTCCTCGGGCATCGCCGTCGGCATGGCGACGAACATCCCGCCGCACAACCTGGGCGAAGTCGTGGACGCCTGCCTGCACGTGCTGGCACACCCGAGCTGCGCGATCGAGGAAGTGATCAAGCTCATGCCGGCGCCGGATTTCCCCACCGCCGGGATCATCTACGGCATCGCCGGCGTGCACGAGGGCTACCGCACGGGCCGGGGCCGTGTCGTCATGCGCGCGCGCACCCACTTCGAGGAAGCCGGCAAGGACAAGCACGCCGTGATCGTCGACGAGCTGCCTTACCAGGTGAACAAGAAGGCGCTGCTCGAGAAGATCGCCGAGCTCGTGACGGAGAAAAGGCTCGAGGGCATCTCGGACATCCGCGACGAGTCCGACCGCTCCGGCATGCGGGTGGTCATCGAGCTCAAGCGCGGCGAGATTCCCGAAGTCGTGCTGAACAATCTCTACAAGCAGACGCAGCTCCAGGACAGCTTCGGCATCAACATGGTCGCGCTGGTGGACAACCAGCCGCGCCTGCTGAACCTGAAGGAGCTCATCGAGTGGTTCATCGCCCACCGGCGCGAGGTCGTCACGCGCCGCACCGTGTTCGACCTGCGCAAGGCACGCGAGCGCGGACACGTGCTCGAGGGGCTCGCGGTGGCGCTGTCGAACGTCGACGCGGTCATCGAGCTGATCAAGAAGGCCCCGACTCCCGCTGATGCGAAGGTGGGTTTGATGGGTAGGGCTTGGAAGTCTTCATTGGTCGAAGAACTTCTAGGAAAGAGCAACGCCGCACAGTACCGTCCGGACGGACTGTCGGAGCAGTTCGGCCTGAAAGACGCCGGCTATTACCTCTCGGACGCCCAAGCCCAGGCCATTCTCGAGCTGCGGCTGCAGCGGCTGACGGGCCTCGAGCAGGACAAGATCCGCGACGAGTACAAGGACGTCATGGCGAACATCGCCGACCTCCTCGACATCCTCGCCAAGCCCTCCCGCATCGTCGCCATCATCGCGGGCGAGCTGAAGGCGCTCAAGGCCGAGTTCGGCGACAAGCGGCGGAGCGAAATCGTGACCGTTGCCGAGGACATCTCGATCGAGGACCTGATCGCCCCGCAGGACATGGTGGTCACGTTCTCGCACGGCGGGTACGTCAAGTCGCAGCCCCTCACCGAGTACAAGGCGCAGAACCGCGGCGGGCGCGGGCGCATGGCGACCGCAATCAAGGAGGACGACTTCATCGAGCGCCTGTTCATCGCGCACTCGCACGACTACCTCCTGTGCTTCTCGAACCGCGGCCAGCTCTACTGGCTCAAGGTCTACGAGGTGCCCGCGGGAAGCCGCACGAGCAAGGGCAAGCCGATCGTCAACATGTTCCCGCTCGTCGAGGGCGAGAAGATCACCGCGGTGGTGCCGGTGAAGGAGTTCGACGAGAACCACTTCGTGTTCATGGCCACCGCGCACGGCACGGTGAAGAAAACCCCGCTTGCGGATTTCTCGCGCCCGCGGCCGAGCGGCATCATCGCCGTCGGCCTCGACGAGGGCGACTATCTCGTGGGCGCGGCGCTCACCGACGGCAAGTACGACGTGATGCTCTTCTCCTCGGAGGGCAAGGCCATCCGGTTCGAGGAGGGCGACGTGCGGCCCATGGGCCGGCAGGCGACGGGAGTGCGCGGCATGAAGCTCGGCGAAGGCCAGCGCGTAGTGTGTATGCTGGCTGCCCACGACGAATCCCGCGCCGTGCTGACCGCTACGGAACACGGCTACGGCAAGCGCACGCCGATTGCCGAATACACGCGCCACGGCC
>JAFAGU010000155.1 GCA_019237595.1 Betaproteobacteria bacterium
TTGGTGTTTCTCGCGCTGCTCGGCATCGCGGGCTATGGCGCGTGGTACATCGCCACGCCCCTCGAGACCGCGCGCTCGCCGATCGAGTTCGAGATTGCGCCGGGCGCAGGTTTTCGCGGCGCCGCCGACCAGATCGAGAAGGCGGGCATCCGGGTTCATCGCTACGAATTCGAGCTTCTCGCGCGTGCGCTCGGCAAGGCGCGCGACGTGAAAGCCGGGAGCTACTGGCTCGCCGGGCCGGTGACGCCGCTCGAGCTCCTCGACAAGCTCACGCGGGGCGACGTGACCCAGGCGGAGCTCCGCCTTACGGAAGGCTGGACGTTCCAGCAGTTTCGCACCGCGCTCGATGCGAGCCCCGACCTCCGGCACGACACGAAGGGCCTGGACGATGCGGAGGTCCTGGCCAAGGTACAGGCTTCGGAGACGCATCCTGAAGGCCTCTTCTTTCCGGACACCTACCTCTTCGCCAAGGGGTCGAGCGACCTGGCGGTGCTGCGGCGGGCGTATCTCGCCATGCAGCGGCACCTTAAGGCGGAGTGGGAGGCGCGCGACGGCGCGGTGCCTTATCGCACGCCCTACGAGGCGCTCATCATGGCCTCGATCGTCGAAAAGGAGACCGGACGCAGCGAGGAGCGCGACCTGATCGCGGGCGTCCTCGTGAATCGCCTTCGCATCGGCATGCGGCTGCAGGCCGATCCGACGGTGATCTATGGCCTGGGCAACTCGTTCGACGGCAACCTGAAGAAGAGCCACCTGCTCGAGGATGGCCCGTACAACACCTATACGCGCGCCGGGCTGCCGCCCACGCCGATCGCCATGCCGGGTCGCGCCTCGCTCAAGGCGGCGCTGCGCCCGGCGAAGACCGATGCTCTCTATTACGTCTCGCGCGGCGACGGCTCGAGCCACTTCTCGCGCAACCTCGATGAGCACAACCGCGCCGTGACAAAATATCAGCTCAAGCGCTGATCCATGCCCGCTCGCGGCAAATTCATCACGGTGGAAGGCGTCGATGGCGCCGGCAAGTCGAGCCACCTGCAGTTCATCGCCGACCTTGCGGGCGGGAAGGGCGCCGGTACGGCCGCGCCCGGGCGGCACGTGATCGTCACGCGCGAGCCCGGGGGCACGGATCTCGCCGAACGGCTGCGCAAGTCGATCCTCGAAGAGCCCATGGCGCCCCTCGCGGAGGCGCTGCTCCTCTTCGCCGCGCGCACGGATCACGTCCAGAAGGTGATCGCGCCGGCGCTCGCCGCCGGCAGTTGGGTCGTTTCTGATCGATTCACCGATGCAACGCTCGCCTACCAGGGCGCGGGCAAGGGCGTCCCCGAGGACTTGATCCGCCGCCTCGCGCAGGCCGTGCATGCCGGCCTCGCGCCGGATCGCACGCTGGTCTTCGACTGTCCCTACGACATTGCCCGCGAGCGGCTCGCCGGCTCCGGTCGGAGCCTGGACCGGTTCGAGCGCGAAGAGCGGGCTTTCCACGAGCGCGTGCGCAATGCGTACCTCGCGCTTGCGCGCGCCGAGCCGGCGCGCATCCGCATTGTGGATGCCTCGGGCGATTTCGCCGGCGTGCGCAAGGCGCTCGAGCGAGAGCTCTCAGGACTGTAGAGCGATGAGCCTTCATCCCTGGAACGAGCCGGTCTTCGCGTCCGTCGTTCGGCGCGCGGAGCGCCTGCCGCACGCGCTGCTCTTCCACGGTCCGCGCGGCGTGGGCAAGCTCGCGCTGGCCGAGCACCTCGTGCGCTTCCTGCTCTGCGAGGCGAAAACCGGCGACAAGCCCTGCGGGCGCTGCGAGGCGTGCCGCTGGCTCGACGTGGGAAGCCATCCGGACTTCCGCCGCCTCGAGCCCGAGGCGCTCGCTCAGCAGCCGCCACCGGACAGCGAGGATTTGCCGGCCGAAGCCCCCGCGCGCAAGGGAAAGCCGAGCCTCGAGATCAAGGTCGAGCAGGTACGCGAACTCGCCGACTTCCTCAACGTAGGCTCGCACCGCGCCGGACGGCGGGTCGCGCTCGTGCATCCGGCCGAGGACATGACCGTCGCGGCATCGAACGCGCTCCTCAAGGCGCTCGAGGAGCCGCCGGGGGGCGCGATGTTCGTCCTTGTCTCGCACCGTCCCGCCCGGCTGCTGCCCACGATCCGAAGTCGTTGTGTCGCGGTACCGGTGCCCATCCCGCAGGCGAAGGCGGCGCTCAAATGGCTCGCCGCGCAAGGCGTGAAGGATCCGGAGCGACGCTTGGCCTACGCCGGAGGTGCGCCGCTTCGCGCGCTGGCAGAGGCGGAGCAGGGCGAGTCCATCGACCGGCTCCTGGAGCTCATTCGGTCGGGAAGCGAGATCATCGTGGAAGACCGGGCAGAGCTCGAGGCGCTCGCGGAGGCCCTGCAGCGCTACGCAATCGACCAGGCCGTCATTGCATCCGGCGCCCAGGAGCTCTTCCTTACCCGGGGACGCAGGGGCAGCGCCTCGGCGCGGGCTTGGCTTGCCTATGCGCGCAAAATGGGCGAGAACCGCGCCCTTGCGCGCCACCCCCTTGCGCCGAAGCTCTTCGCCGCGGAAATGCTCGCGGCAATGCCCGGCCGAACCTAGAGCGAATCTAGGAAGCCTGGCTTAAGTGCTTGGCAGAGCGCGAAAAGCGCTCGATCAGCTCGCGGGGTCCTGCAGCTCGCCTTCGTACCGGTACACCGGCCCGTCGGTGCGCTCGTGCTTCAGCATGACGGGATTCAATTCGCACCATGTATTCGGGTGGTCTCCGCGCGCGTCATGGCTCCAACTCAGGATCGCGTAGGGACGGTCTTGAACGAAGACCAGGTCCGATTCCCGCAGCCAGGTCGTGCCATGCGAATTGATCGGGTGGAAAACGCGGTACTCGTGTTTCAGGGATTGGGGCCATGCGGGCATCGGAGCCTCCTCGGGCAGCGCTCGTATCCGGCAGCCTATTTGAAGCCCGGCCGGGGGCGTTGTGCTATCGCAATTCCAACGATTCGATAGGATTTAACATAATACACAGACTGTTACCCTTGGGGTAACATGCTTAGCCTGTGCATCATGGGCACCCAAAGCGGGGAAGAGGAGGGCGTCCGCAAACACTAAGGCGGCTACCGCGGCTGCGGTTCGAAGGATGCG
>JAFAGU010000168.1 GCA_019237595.1 Betaproteobacteria bacterium
GATCGCCGAATCGAGCGCCTGCATGCCGGAAGCGCAATTGCGCATCACCGTCCATCCCGGGACCTTCTGTCCGCAGCCCATGCGCAGCGCCGCGACGCGGCCGATGTTCACCTCGTCCACGGAGGGCGCGGCGCAGCCGAGAATCACCTCGTCGAGCTCGTCGGGCGCGAATTTCTGGCGCGCGAGGAGGGTGCGCCCCGCCTGCGTGGCAAGGTCGGCGGCCGAGAACGGCCCCGGGCGGTTTTTCGACTTGAGAAACGGCGTCCTTGCGCCGTCGACTATGTAGATCGGCTCTTTCAGCATCTCCCCTCCGTCCGCGGTGTCAGGCCGCTTTGGCCGCCGCCACGGTCCCTTCGAGCTTGCGCAGGATCTCGGCGCGGCCGAAGTCCTGCGGGAAATCGTCCACCTTGATCACGTTCTTGCGCAGCGCTTCCTTGCGCTGCCATTGCGCGCACTCGTCGGCCGAGATGATATTTCTGTCCCGGGCAACGATGGCCGTCTCCACTCCGGGCTCGATCGCGAGCCTGCCGGCGCGCACGGCGTCCCGGAGCTTCTTCTCGATCGGCTCGCAGGCCACGGTGGCGAGGAACGCCTGCTCGAGGATGGAGGTCGCATCGTCGCTCTTCGAGACGAACACCAGGCCGGTCAGGCGATCGCGCGCGGCGCCGGGCTCCAGGACGAGCTTCGCGCACTCGTGGTTGCGCGCGTCCAGGGGCGGCCGGAAGGGCGTGCCCATCGGGAAGATCGTCCAGCGCATGAAGCTTGCGACAGCCTTCACCGGGAAATTCGAGAGCACCTGGTCGATCGCCTGCTGCGCATGGTAGAGGCAATCGCGGATGGCCCAGCGCACGAGCGGCAGGTCCTCGCGCAGGCGGCCGTCGTCCTCGTAGCGCTTCAGGATCGCCGAGACGAGGTACATCATCGAGAGCACGTCGCCGAGCCGCCCGGAGATCTTCTCCTTGCGCTTGAGCGCGCCGCCCATCGCGAGCATCGAGACGTCGGCGAGGAACGCGAACGCCGCCGAGAGGCGCGAGACATGGCGGTAGTAGTGCTTCGTTTCGGGCGAAGCGGCGTCGGGCGCCGGCGCGAAGGCCGCCTTGGTGAGCCCGAAGACGAGCGAGCGAACGCCATTCGAGAGCGTGTGGCCGATGTGCGAAGTGAGCGCCTCGTCGAACTCGCGCTCGGCGGCCTCGCCCTGCATGTCCTTCGCCGCGCGCATCTCGCGCAGCACGTAGGGATGGCAGCGGATCGCGCCCTGGCCGAAGATGATGAGCGTTCGCGTGAGGATGTTCGCGCCCTCGACCGTGATGCCGACCGGCAGGACCTGGTAGCCGCGGCCCACCCAGTTGTTCGGCCCGAGGCAGATGCCCTTGCCGCCGTGGATGTCCATCGCGTCGTTCACGCACTGGCGCGCGCGCTCGGTCATGTGGTACTTCGCGATCGCGGAGAGGACCGAGGGCTTCTCGCCGGCATCCACTGCGCCGGCGGTCATCGTGCGGGTCGCTTCCATGAGGTAGGCGTTCGCTGCGATGCGGCCGAGCGCTTCCTCCACGCCCTCGAGCTTGCCGATCGGCGTGCGGAACTGCTGGCGCACGCGCGCATACGCGCCGGTGACGCGCGCGAGCGCCTGCGCGCCGCCCACCGACGATGCGGGGAGCGAGATCGAGCGTCCGGCCGCCAGGCAGTTCATGAGCATCATCCAGCCCTTGCCCGCGTAATCCTTCCCGCCGATGATCCAGTCGATCGGCATGAAAACGTCCTTGCCCCAGTTCGGCCCGTTCTGGAACGCGCCGTTGAGGGGCAGGTGCCGCCGGCCGATGTTCACGCCGGGCGTGTTGGTCGGGACGAGGGCGCAGGTAATGCCGAGGTCTTTTTCTTTACCGAGGAGCCCGTCCGGGTCGTAAAGACGGAACGCCAGGCCCAGCAACGTCGCCACGGGCCCGAGCGTGATGTAGCGCTTGTCCCAGGTGACACGCATGCCGAGCGTTTCCTTGCCATGCCAGGTGCCCTTGCAGACGACGCCGTAATCGGGAATCGATGCGGCGTCCGAGCCGGCCTCGGGGCTCGTGAGCGCGAAGCACGGGATCTCGAGCCCTTTGGCGAGGCGCGGCAGGTAATGGTTTTTCTGTTCGTCGGTGCCGTAATGGAGCAGGAGCTCGGCCGGTCCGAGCGAATTGGGCACCATGACCGTCACCGCGGCGGCGTTCGAGCGCGTGGAGAGCTTGGTCACCACGGCGGAATGCGCGAGTGCCGAAAAGCCCATGCCGCCGTACTTCTTCGGAATGATCATCCCGAGGAAGCCCTTGTCCTTGATGAGCTGCCACACGTGCGGAGGCAGGTCGTGGCGCTCGTGGGTGATCTCCCAGTCGTCGCACAGCGCGCAGAGCTCCTCGACCGGGCCCTCCACGAACGCCTGCTCCTCCGGCGTGAGCTTCGGCGCGGGCGTCGCGAGGAGCCTGTTCCAGTCCGGGCGCCCCGAGAAAAGATCCGCGTCCCACCATACCGTGCCGGCGTCGATCGCCTCCTTCTCGGTCTGCGACATGTCTGGCAGGATCTTCCTGTAGATCGCCAGCACGCGGTTCGTAATCAGCTTCTGTCTTAGCGCGGGCACATTGAAGGCCAGCGCAACGGCCGCGAAAGCACCCGCGAGGATGATGTTGGTGGAAAAAGAAAACCCCGCGATGACGCTGAGGTACCACGTCATCAGGCCGGCGGCGAGCGTCCACCAGGCGAGCGGCAGTCGGAAGTAGGCGAAGACGAGGAACACGGCGACTGCGCCCAGCAGCCAGTACAGGATTTCCATGGCGTTCTCCCCTCAGTTCTTTCTCAGGCGGCTTTCTTGACGGTTTGCTTGACCGGCGCGTTGAGGCCCGCGGCAAGGAAGGCCGCCAATCGCTCCTCGAGGAGCCGCTCGTCGTGCCGGTCCTCGGGTTTCGCGCCGGCGATGAGCTGCACGGTATCCGTGGCTGCGAGCGTGTACGACAGCGTGCCGAACATGAAATGCATGCGCCAGACGAGCTCCTCGACCGGCATGTCGGGAAGCGCGCGCTGCAGCGCGCGCTTGTAGCGCTCCACGACCTTCGCGTAGAGCTGCCCGATCAGCTGGCGCGTGGGCTTGTTCGGCTCGGTGTAGCTGCGGCCGAGGAGGCGGATGAAGTTGCGCCCGCCGCCTTTCGCGTCGTCCATCAGCCGCAGGCTCGGGACGATGAAGGCGCGGATCACGGACTCGGCGTCCGGCACGCGTCCTCTCGCGTCGGCCTCGAGGCGATCGAGCTCCGCGATGCGCGCCGCATTCATGGGGTCGAGTCGGCGCCGGAAGAGCGCCTCGATGAGCGCATCCTTCGAGCCGAAGTGGTAGTTGACCGCGGCGAGGTTCACGCCCGCGCGCGAGGTGAGCGTGCGCATGGAAGTGCCTTCGAAGCCGTGCTGCATGAAAAGCTCCTCGGCGGCATCGAGGATGCGGGTGCGGGTCTCGTGCGGCGGCTTCACGGCGCGAAGCGACATGGGGGCCTCGAAATCAAACGACCGTTTGAATCCTATTCCTCCGTTCCGGCCGAGTCAAGGCTCGCCCCTAGGGCTTGCCCGAAACGGAGACCGCCTTGCGGATGAAAGCCTTCTTTTCGTCCTTGTTCTCGATCTCGTCGGCAAGCAGGAGGTAGAGCTCGGCTTCGTCGCGGGCCTTCATGGCCGCGCGCTTGACCACCACGCGCGCAATGGCGCCGATGTACTCGGCCAGGCGCTTCTCTGCGCGCTCGAGCACCTCCGCAGGAAAGCGGCTCACGGCGAGCGCCGTCGCGACATTGGTCATCGTCGCGGCCGGCTGCGAAGCGGGTTGGGAGCTCGGCCTCGAGACTTCCTGCAGGCGCTTTTCAAACGTCGCGCGCGCCGCCGGGTCGGAAATTTCCGCGGCGAGCGATTTCACGAGGTCGGCCTGCACCGCGATCTTCTTCGCCGCGTTTCGCACCACGACGGAGGCGATCGGCCCGAGATGCTGCGCGAGCTCCGCCTCGAGCTTGCGCAGCAGCGCGGGATCGTGGGCGACGACGGTCGGCTGCGGGGCGACGACGGTTTTCGGCGAGGCGGGCGCAGGCGCCGGGCGAGGAGAAACTGGCGACGAAGAATTCGCAGCCGGAGCGGAAAAGGAAGTGGACGTCGACGGAAGAAGCGCTTCCCGCCATTCCGGGACGGATTGCGGTCGCTGGTCTTCCGCCGGCGAGAGGGCCCAATCCACTGCGGCGAGGAATTCCGGCCGGTAGAGCTTGCGGTCGCCGAGCTGCAACGCCGGAGGCATCGTGTCCTGGCGAATCCGTGCGGCGGCCTCGTGCGGGCGGTTGCCGGTCACCATCCAGTAGAGGACGCCCGCAAGCGCATAGAGGTCGCTCCACGGGCCCTGGTTGCCCTGCGTATGGTATTGCTCGAAGGGCGCGTACCCTGGCGAGACGACCGCCGTCACCTCGGTCGCCTGCATGCGCGCGGAGCCGAAGTCGAGCAGCACCGGGGTGCCGTCCTCGCGGACGTAGATGTTCCCGGGCTTGATGTCGCGGTGCATGTAGCCCGCCTTGTGCACGACTTCCAGGCCTTCGAGCAGCGGCTTCACCATGGCCGCGATGCTTTCCTCGGGCACGGGCCGGCGCGGCTTGATCCAGTCGGCAAGCGGCGCGCCCTCCACGAACTCCATCACCATGTACGCGGAGCCATTCGCCTCGAAGAAGCGCATGACGCGCACGATGTTCGGGTGGCGGAACGAGGCGAGGGTGCGCGCCTCGTCGAGGAAGCGGCGCTTTCCCCAGCCGAAGCTCTCCGCCGTGTCCTCGGAGCTCGGCGCGACGGAGTGGTCCGCTCCGCGCAGCGCGATCTCGCCCGGCATGTACTCCTTCACGGCAACCTTGAGGTTCAGGTTGCCGTCGGTCGCGAGGTAAGTCAGCCCGAAGCCGCCGACTCCAAGGAGCCTTTCGACCTTGTATTCCTGCAGCCCATAGCCGGCAGGCAGGGCTTGTGCGGCCATGGGAAGGAGACCGGCCTTTCGCCGATTTTATTTCTCGATGAGGCTGATCGCCTTCTCGAGGCTGCGCCGCATGCGATTGAAGGCTTGCCCGAGCTGCGACACCTCGTCGCGGCCTTTCTCCGGGAACTCTGGGGCATCGAGCCGGCCCTTGGAGATCTGGTCCGCCGCCTCGGAGAGCTGCGTGATCGGCTGCACGATGAGAAGCGTCAGCATCACGTTGAGGATGACGAAGAGCACCGCGAATACCACCGTGAGCGAGGTCATGAAGGTCACGAAGGCGTGGTTCGCGTTGCGGATCGGCAGGTCCATTGGCACCTGCACGATCTGCGCGCCGATCACCTCGTTCAGCTTCCAGCCGAAGCCGTTGTTCGGCCCGTAGACCTTGATCATCGCCGGCGGCGCCATTTCCGCGGAGGTATGGCAAGCCAGGCACGCCGGGTCCTTGATCTGGAACGGTCGCGAGAGGTAGAGCGAGCGGCCGGTCGGCGTCTCGCGCACGCCCGAGATCTCGCCGCGCTCCGGGTCGGCGCGGAAGGCGTTCACGATATCGGTCTCCCACTCGACGGCGCGGTTGCGCGGGTTGGTCGGGTTGAGCGCCGCCTCCTTGTACGTGTAGTCCGGATATTTTTTCCGCAGCTGGGCCATGATTTCCGTCGCCGAGTACGCGGGCACGCTTTGCGGCAGGAATTTGTCGGCGTCCATGGCCAGGTTCGGCCGGACCTGCGACACCGTGTAGTGGCGCATCGAGAGCGAGGCCTCCATCATGACGCCGGCGGCCCGGAGCACCTCGTCGCGCGCGTTCTTGTGGAGGAGCTCGTACGAAACGAATCCCGTGACGCCCAGGCCGACCACGAACACGGCGACCAGCACCAGGTTGAACTTGAGCCTCAGACCCATGATTTCTCCCTTTCCGAACGCTTATACGTTCGTCGCTACCCCGCGGATGAGCTTACATCCGATGGGGTTTCCTTGAAATAGAATTCGCCCCTCTTCATGGCAACCCATGGCCGCCGCGGCGCCCCCGGGCTGGCGCAGCGCATGCGCGGCAACGAATGGCGGGTCCTCGGCCTGCTCGCCCCGTACGTCCTCGAGTACAAGTGGCGCGTGGCGGTGGCGCTGGGCTGCCTTATCGTCGCGAAGCTCGCCAACGTCGCCGTCCCGCTCGTCATGAAGCAGGTCGTGGATGGCCTGGACGCGCGCGTGCAGGCGGTCGCCGTCCCCTTCGCGCTCCTCGCCGCATACGGCCTGCTTCGCTTCTCGACCACGCTCTTCGGCGAGCTGCGCGACGTGGTGTTCATCCGCGTCACGCAGCGCGCCATCCGTCGGGTCGCCCTCGGCGTGTTCCGGCACCTCCACAGCCTGAGCCTGCGCTTCCACCTCGAGCGCCAGACCGGCGGCATGACGCGCGACATCGAGCGCGGCACGCGCGGGATCTCGACGCTCCTTTCGTATCTCCTCTTTTCCATCATCCCCGTCATCCTCGAGTTTTCGCTCGTCGCGGGCGTGCTCCTCACGAAGTTCGACTGGCGCTTCGCCGCCGTGACCTTCGGCGCCGTGATCGTCTACATCGCCTTCACGGTGAGCGTCACGGAGTGGCGCATGGAGATCCGGCGCCGCGCGAACGAGCTCGATTCGCGCGCCAACACGCGCGCGATCGACAGCCTCCTCAACTACGAGACGGTGAAGTACTTCGGCAACGAGGAGTTCGAGGCGCGCCGCTACGACGAGCAGCTCACGAAATACGAGTCGGCGGCGACGAAGAACGAGGCGTCGCTGGGCCTGCTCAACATCGGCCAGAGCCTCATCATCGCGCTCGCGGTGACGGCGCTCATGGTGCTCGCGGCGCAAGGCGTGGCAGGCGGCAGCCTGACGCTCGGCGACCTCGTGCTCGTGAACGGCCTGCTGATCCAGCTCTACATCCCGCTCAACTTCCTCGGCATGGTCTACCGCGAGATCAAGCAGGCGCTCCTCGACCTCGATCGCATGTTCGGCCTGCTGACCGAGCATCGCGAGATCGAAGATCGCGAAGGCGCCGTGCCGCTGCCCCCCGGAAGCCTGGCCGTTTCCTTCTCCGGCGTCGACTTCAGCTACGAGAAGGCGCGTCAGATCCTCTTCGGAATCTCGTTCGACATTCCCGCCGGGCATCGCGTCGCCGCGGTCGGGCATTCCGGCTCCGGAAAATCGACGCTCGCCCGGCTCCTCTATCGCTTCTACGACGTCTCCGTCGGCAGCATCCGCGTGAACGGCATCGACGTGCGAGACGTCGAGCAGAAGTCGCTGCGCGCCGCGATCGGCATCGTCCCGCAGGACACGGTGCTCTTCAACGACACCATCCTCTACAACATCCGCTACGGCCGGCCCGAGGCGAGCGACGAGGAAGTCGTCGAGGCCGCGCGCGCGGCGCACATCCACGACTTTGTTTCTTCCTTGCCCAACCAATACCAGACGCAGGTGGGCGAGCGCGGCCTCAAGCTCTCCGGCGGCGAGAAGCAGCGCGTGGCGATCGCACGGGCGCTTCTCAAGAATCCGCGCATCCTGATCTTCGACGAGGCGACCTCGGCGCTCGACTCCCGAGCCGAGAAAGCGATCCAGGCCGAGCTCGAGCGCATTGCGCAGGGGCGCACCACGCTCGTGATCGCGCACCGCCTCTCCACGATCATGGACGCGGACCAGATCCTGGTGCTCAACCGCGGGCGCATCGTCGAGCGCGGAACCCACCAGCAACTCCTTGAACTGAAAGGCGAATACGCCAGGATGTGGGCGCTCCAACGGCAGGCCGCCGAGGCGCGCGCGGTCCTTGAGGAAGCGGCCGCGGATTAGGCGCCCGCCGATCGGCGTCGTCGCCGCGGACCGACAGCGAAGGAATTCACGCGGATTCTAGGAATTTTTCCCTAGGCCATGATTTCCTTGCATTTTCGGAATGCACTGTTTTAGACTGGCGGCCCTCCATGCTCCGTTTGGGGCAGGGACGAGAAAAAACGACAAAGCGGTTCGCCGGGGAAGATTGCTGCGCATGGGACGAAGACTGCATCCGCTCGAAGGCATCGTCGCGATCTGCGCGCTTTTCTTCGTGCTCGCGCTCACCGTGGGGTTCGCGCAGGCGAGCGGCGAGGCGAGCGCGATCAAGGTCCACCTGCGATCGCAAAGCGTCCTCGTGCAGGACGCGCAGAGTGGCGAAGTCGTCTACACCAAGAACAGCGACGCAGTGGTTCCGATCGCTTCCATCACGAAGCTGATGACGGCGATCGTTACCCTCGATCGCAATCTCGACCTGCAGCAGCGCGTCGTCATCTCCACCGACGACATGGATTCGATCAAGGGCACGCGCTCGCGCCTGCGACCGGGCACCGCGCTCACGCGCGACGAGCTCCTCATGCTTGCGCTCATGGCCTCCGAGAACCGCGCCGCGGCGGCGCTCGGGCGCACGTATCCCGGCGGCACGGAAACCTTCGTCGTCGCCATGAACCAGAAGGCCGCGGAGCTCGGCATGACCGACAGCCGCTTCGTCGACCCCACGGGCCTTTCGGCAGGCAACGTCTCGAGCGCGCGCGACCTCGCGAAGCTCGTGCAGGCGGCGCACGCCTATCCGCTCATCCGCGAGTACTCCACGCGCAGCGACGCGAAGGTGGTGTCCCTCGGCCGGCCCCTTGCCTTCCACAACACCAACGGCCTGGTGCGCAGCCACCAATGGGACATCGGGCTCTCGAAGACCGGCTACATCAGCGAAGCCGGCCGCTGCCTCGTGATGCGCGTGCGCATGGCGTCGAAGGACCTGATCGTGGTGCTGCTCGACTCGTGGGGCAAGCAATCGCGGATCGGCGACGCGAACCGCCTGCGCAAGTGGCTCGAGTCGAGCGCCCGAGCCGGCAGCCGCACCTAGCCCGCCTCCAGTCCGTGGAGGGCGAACAGGCCCTTCGCGTCCCTCCAGAGCTTCCTCGGCCGCCAGCCGGCGCGCCGCGCGAGCGCGTGGAATTCCTCGACCGAGTACTTGTACGAGTTCTCGGTGTGGATCGACTCCCCCGCGTCGAAATCGAATCGGCGCTTCCCCACCTGCACGGCCTGCTTCCGGGTCGAGACGAGGTGCATCTCCACGCGGCCGACGGGCGCGTTGTAGAACGCGTAGTGCGCGAAGGCGCGCATCTCGAAGTCGCCGCCGAGCTCGCGGTTGATCCGTGACAGGAGGTTGAGGTTGAACGCCGCCGTCACTCCGGCCGAGTCGTTGTAGGCGGCATGCAGGATGTTGGCGTCCTTCTTGAGGTCGACACCCACGATGAGCCTGCGCCCCTGGTCGCGCACCATGCGCAGGAAACGGTGTGCTTCCTCCGGCGTCAGGTTGCCGATCGTCGAGCCCGGGAAATAGATCGCGCGCGCGCCCCGCGCTCGAGGCAGCTCGAGCGGTTGCGAGAAGTCCCCGACGACCGGGAGCACGTGCAAGGCCGGAAAGTCCTTGCGCAGCCTCGCCACCGCGGCCTCGAGCGCGCT
>JAFAGU010000185.1 GCA_019237595.1 Betaproteobacteria bacterium
TTGCTTGCGTTTGCCGGGACCCCCGACCCCCATATCAGGATGCCGTCAGCCAGCGTCGCGCCGTTACCGCCGCCCGTGCCCTGAATGCTGATCGTTCCGCTGGTGGTCTGCAGCACCGTATTGGTCAGCATGACGCCGGAGGCGGTCGAGCCGCCATCCATGCCATGCCCACGGATCACCACATTGCCCGCGCCGGCGCTCACGCTGGCGCTGTTGAAATAGACGCCTTTCCCGGACGTGGCCGACGTGCCCCATGCCATGGCCGAACCGGCGCCGCCTAACGTGATGTTTCCGCCGTTGCTGAGCAGCCGGGCCGTCGAGCTCCCATCGCCAATCTGAATTCCGCCGATCTGGTTCCCGTCGTTGTCGGCGGTCAAGGTGATGTTCAGGGCGCCGCCGGTCGACCGGATATTCGCGCCGCCGTTCATCAGGATCGACTCGTTCGCCGTCAGCGTGAAATTGCGCGTGGGCGCGTTCGAGTAGAGGATGTCGGCGCCGGTCGCGATCGTGATGTTTCCGGACGACTGGAAGTTGACGTTGGTGTTCGCGAGGATCGCGTTCACCGTGCCGGAGGTGATATTTCCGGTCGCTGGGTCGTCGGCGAAGAGCCATGTACCCTGGTTCGCCGTGATGTTTCCGGCCGGGCTCGGTCCGTTGAAATCGACGGTCGCGTTGTTGGTGATCGTCAGTTCGCCCGGGTCGAGAAGAAGCGTTCCGGTGTTCCCCTTCGGCGCCGTGGTGTCGACCATGCCGGCGAAGTTGAGGGTTTGCTTGCCGGAAACTTCCACATTGCCGCCATCGCCGCCGAGCGCGCCGCCGCGCGCGGTGATCGTGCCGTAGAAGCGCGTGTCGCCGTCAGCCCAGACGACGACGTTGCCGCCTTGGCCACTCTGGGTCGCGTCGGCGCGGATCGTCGCGGAGGAGAGCACGACGGTGCGCTGCGCGTTCAGGACGTCCGGGTTTGCGCCGTGGAAGTCGCCGCCGATGAGCACGGAGCCGCCGCCCGTTGCCCCTGAAGCATCGACGTTGGCGTTGAGGACGCCAACCTGCTTGCCGAGGAGCTGGATCTGGCCGCCGTTCATCTCGGCGCCGGTGGCGCGTATTTCTCCTTGCGCGATGAGGGTGCCGGTGTCCGCCTGGACCTGGACGCTGCCGCCCTTCCCGCCGCTTGCGTCGATCGTCGACGTCGTGTCGAGCGTCACGTCCTTGATCGCGCGAAGGACGATCTTTCCGCCGTCGCCGACCTCGGCGCGAGCCGCCGAGACGAGGCCGGAGTTGCGAAGCAGCGTGCCGTAGATGCCGACGGAGCCAGAGGCGGCGACGATCTGTCCGGCGTTGAGCGCCTGGTTGGCCGGCGCAGTGAGCTGGACCCGCAGGTCGGGGGTGCGCGCGTTGACGAGCTCGACCGACGTGCCGGCTGCCACGACGACCTCGCCCTTGGGGCTCGTGACAACGCCGGTCGCCTGGTTCTCCACCTGCGGGGCGATGAGGTAGATGAAGCCGCCGTCCGAGGTCCGGATGGTTCCCGCGTTGGTGAGGCTGCCCTCGGTGCCGATTCCGGTGAACCGGAGCCGCCCGCTCAGGAAATCGGCATCGGTGATGTTGAGCGTCGAGGCGACGAAGCCGGGCACGTCGATCGTGGAGCCGGCGCCGAAGACGATGCCCGAGGGATTGATGAGGAATACTCGGCCGTTCGAGCTGAGCTGCCCGAGGATCAGCGAGGGGTTTTGCGCGACGACGCGGTTGAGGACCGAGCTCGACGCGTTCTGCTGCAGGAACCGGGTGATCTCGTCCTTCTGGATCGAGAACTGCTGCCAGTTGATGATCGTCCCGGGAACGTTCGTGACGGTGAGCGTGTTGCCGCTCAGCGAGAATGTGGCGCTCCCCGAGGCGACGACGCCGCCAGTGGGATTGGCGAATGCCGACGGAGCGGTTCCGGCGAAAGCGCCGGCGAGGGCGAGCGCGAGGGCGCTGCGCTTGGGAAACGCGTGCGATCGCAACGCTCCCGGCAGCTTGGTCGGCCTAGCTGGTTCCTGCGAACGGCGCAACGATCCCCCTGCTGTGCCGGCGGCGGCGCCCGACACTATTGCTAACGTCCGAATCCTACGCCCCGCCCCTCTGCGGGATGAGGAATTACGTCACGCGAATCTTACCAGTGCGGCGCCTCGCGGCGACACAAGATCATGCTCTCAACGCGCTGTTTCTGAGGGATTTTTTGTCGTCGGGGAGCGACAGCGCGACCGGCTCTTCACTGCAGGCGGACAGCGCCCTGACATCAAGCTGAAACGATGTCAAAAAACGTAAGAAAAGCTGGCGTGGATGCGGCTTCGGTTCGCCTGCTCGGTACCGCCTTGATGATCGACCTGAGCCCAGTCCAGGCGGAATGCCACGTTGGTACCCTTCGAGAACCTTAGGCCCACTCCATGGCTCCAGATGTTCTGGCTGCGCTGCTCGGCGGGCCCGGGATGGTTACGCATCACCTTGCCCCAGTCGATGAACCCCAGAACCCGCGCGCGGACGCCTTCGGTATCGAAGGACTTGCCGAAGTCGGGCGTGTAGACCTCCATCGAGCCCCGGTAGCCGAAGTCGTTCGCGATCTCGCGCTCCAGGAAGCCACGCACCGAATCGGCACCGCCGATACCGAACTGTTCGCCCGGCACCAGCATATCGCGCGTGTACTGCCCGTTAAGGGCCGCGCGCGCCTGCCAGTCGTTGTTGAACGCGTAATTGTGATTGAACGACCACTTCAGGATCTCGTAATCCGCCCGGGCGCAGTCGCCGATGCCGTTGTTCCGCGCGACCGGAAACGTCTGGCAAAAAGTCTGGCGGTCGCCGTCGTTCCCGCCAGGCAGGTTCCGCGTGTATCCGGCGGAGAAGGACGTCTCGCTGTTTTGCCGACGATAGAAGCCGAGATACGTGAATGCGATGGGATGGACCGTGACGTCCGCCGCGAGCTGTGTCGTCCCGCCGACGGGGCGAACGCCCTTGTTGTCGTACGTGCGCCAATCCTGGGAAATGGCGATGCGATGCTCGTAATCACCCACCTTGTCCAGGTTGTGCGTGTAGCGCCCGCTGAGGACGGTACCCGCGCCCGTGATCGAGAAAAGATTGCCGACGTTGCCGGAATTGACGTTGGAATTGCCGAACACAATGTCGAGCGTGTCGCCGAGCGAGTAAAACGGGATCTTGAGCCCGGCTCCGAGGACCATCACCCTTCCGTTCGGCTCGAGCGAGAGGTTCGTCCGCTCGCCGGAGGTGTTGATGTTGTTCGAGTACGGCGACGTCACGTACTGCAGCGAAAGCACCTCGTCGCCCCCGAACGCGTTCGCGTTTAGGTAGCCGAATCCGACGCGCAGCTTGCCGGTCGTCGCATTCCCGGTGTTATCGACCGTGATGCTTCCCTTGCTGGGTTTCTCGTCGACGACCCGCACCACCGCGTCGACGGTTCCTTCCTCCTGCCCGCTGCGCAGGAGCGCGGTCTCCTGCTTCGAGGGGTTCTCGTTGGCGATGCGCAGGTTGCGCGCGATCTCGTTGATGTTCGGCGCCTTGCCGGGTGCAAGCGCCGGGACGCTGCCTCGAACGTTCGCTTCGTCGAAGAACTTGTTTCCTTCGACGAGGACGCGACCGATCCTCGCTTCCACGATTTGCAGGCGCACTTCCCCGCGCTCGAGCTCCTGCTCGGGCAGCACGACTTGCACCGCGCTCCAGCCAGCCTGCGCGTACGCCCGCTCGACCGCCTCGAGGGCGCGCTGCACGTCCGCGAACTGTCGCCCCGGCCCCGTGAAGGGCTGGGTGATTTCCGCGAGGCGTTCCTGCGGGATGAGCGTCGCCCCATCGAAGACGAAACGCCGGATCTCGAAGCGAGGCGAATCGTCCGCAGCCGGCTTAGGCGCTTGCGCAAGAACGAGCGAGCACATGCAGAGCGCAAGCGCTCCGCAGCCGAGCTTCAACAACCCCCGAATTCGCCCCAACCTTCCCCCAAAGGCAAGCCGCCCCTGCCCGTGCCGGATTAGAGCAGCAAAAGCGGCTGGAATCAATTTGTTATGCAAACGCGGCGCGCCGGCGCTCGGACGCGCTCGTTTATAATTTTCCCGTTTCTCTCCGGATATCCCGAAGCCGCTCCCGATGCCGACCCGCCACGCTCGCCTCCTGATCCTGGGGTCGGGCCCCGCCGGCTATACCGCCGCCGTGTACGCCGCGCGGGCGAACCTGCGGCCGCTGCTCGTCACGGGCCTTGCGCAAGGGGGCCAGCTCATGACGACCACCGATGTCGACAACTGGCCGGCCGACGCTGACGGCGTACAGGGCCCCGACCTCATGCAGCGCTTCCAGAAGCACGCCGAGCGCTTCGAGACGGAGCTCCTCTTCGACCACATCCACACCGCCAACCTCGCCGGAAAGCCGATTTCCCTGGAAGGCGATTCCGCCACCTACACCTGCGATGCACTGGTGATCGCGACCGGCGCTTCGGCCCGCTACCTCGGCCTCGAGTCGGAGCAGAAATTCATGGGCCGGGGCGTTTCGGCCTGCGCCACCTGCGACGGTTTTTTCTACAAGGGGCAGGACGTCGTGGTCGTGGGCGGCGGCAACACCGCCGTGGAAGAGGCCCTGTACCTGGCGAACCTTTGCCGCCGGGTCACCCTCGTGCACCGGCGAGACCGCTTCCGCGCGGAAAAGATCATGGTGGACAAGCTCATGAAGCGCGTCGGCGAAGGGAAGATCGCCCTCGAGCTCGATTCGGTCGTCGACGAGGTCCTCGGCGACGCCAAGGGCGTCGATGGGGTTCGCGTCCGCAACCTGAAGACGGGGCAGCCGCGCGACCTTGAAGTCAAGGGCTTCTTCGTCGCCATCGGCCATACGCCCAACACGACGATCTTCAACGGGCAGCTGGAAATGCAGGATGGCTACATCGTCACCCGCGGCGGGCGGAACGGCCTCGCGACGGCCACCAGCGTGCCGGGCGTTTTCGCGGCGGGCGATGTGCAGGATCACGTCTATCGCCAGGCGGTGACGAGCGCCGCAAGCGGCTGCATGGCCGCGCTCGATGCCGAGAAATACCTCGATGCGCTTGCGTCCTGAGGGCGAGCCGCTCGACGATGAGTTCAGGGCCGCAGTCTCGGATGTGCATCCGCTGGCACCGCCGCGGCGCGTTTCGCGGCAGCCGGCGGCGCCCTCTCCGCTTCCGCGCCAGACGCGACTGGACGAATCCGCCGTGCTCGACGATGCGCTCCATGGCGCGATTTCAGTCGACGACGCGCTCGAGAGCGGAGACGAGCTCGTCTACCTGCGCGATGGCCTGCCGCGCCAGGTGCTGCGCAAGCTGCGCGGAGGCTATTGGGTCGTGCAGGCGACGCTCGACCTGCATGGAATGAACCGCGCCGAGGCCGCCCGGGCCACGCAGGAGTTCCTGCGCCGCTGCAGCTCGCGCGGCGTACGCTGCGTGCGCATCGTGCACGGAAAGGGCCTGCGCTCGCCAAATCGCGAGCCGGTGCTCAAGCACAAACTGCACAGCTGGCTGCCGAGGCTCGACGAGGTGCTTGCCTTCTGCCAGGCGCCCGGCGCGCAGGGCGGCAGCGGCGCGCTGATGGTGCTGCTGCGCGGGTGAGGGCTCAGGCTGCCGTCAGACCGCGGCCTCGTTCGTCTCGCCCGTGCGGATGCGAACGACATGCTCAACGGAGGTGACGAAGATCTTGCCATCGCCGATCTTGCCCGTCCTCGCCGACTTGACGATGGCGTCGATCGCCGATTCGACCTGGTTGTTGGCGACGACGACCTCGATCTTCACCTTTGGGAGGAAGTCCACGACGTACTCGGCGCCGCGGTAGAGCTCGGTATGGCCTTTCTGCCGCCCGAACCCCTTGACCTCGGTCACCGTAAGCCCGGTTACGCCCACTTCGGAGAGCGCTTCCCGGACTTCGTCGAGCTTGAACGGCTTCACGATCGCTTCGATCTTCTTCATTCTGACCTCCTGATGGAAGGATTGTAGCGCCTTGGAAAGCGTTGAAGTCGCGGCCGGGTTGCGCGGCGTCGACCGCGAGGAATGGAACGCCCTGGCCGGGGAGCAGCCGTTCATGCGGTACGAGTTCCTCTCCGCCTTGATCGAAACCGGCTGCGCGAGCCCCAGGACGGGCTGGACGCCGAGGTTCCTCCTCATGCGGCGCTCCGGCGCGCTGGTCGGCGCGATGCCGCTTTTCGCGAAGTCGCATTCCTATGGCGAATACGTGTTCGACTGGGCCTGGGCCGATGCCTACGAGCGGCACGGGTTGCAGTATTACCCCAAGCACCTTTGCGCGGTGCCGTTCACCCCGGTGGCGGGACGCCGACTGCTATCGGCGAGCCCCCGGGATGCAGAAACGATCATTTCCGAAGCGCTCTCGCTCTCCAAGGATCTTTCGTCGCTTCACGTGCTCTTTGCGACCGAGGACGAGGCGCAGCTCCTGCATCGCCGCGGGCTGCTCCTGCGCCGAACGGTGCAGTTCCACTGGTCCAACGCGGGCTATTCCGATTTCGAGGACTTCCTGGCGCGCCTGTCGCATGGCAAGCGCAAGAACATCCGCCAGGAGCGGCGCCGGGTACGCGAGGCCGGCGTGACGCTGCGGCGGCTCGAGGGGAGCGAGATCGACGCCGGCCGCTGGGAATTCTTCTGGCGCTGCTATCGGAACACGTACGCGGCGCATGGTTCGACGCCTTACCTCAGCCTCGCGTTCTTCCTCCGGCTCGGACAGGCGCTCAGCCCGAACGTCATGATGGTCCTCGCGGAACGGGACGGACAACCGATGGCGGCATCGCTTTTCCTGCGCGACTCGGAGCGGCTCTACGGGCGCTACTGGGGCGCAGTGGCGCACGTTCCACTCCTGCATTTCGAGTGCTGCTATTACCAGGCGATTGAATACGCGATCGAGCGCGGGCTCGCGGTCTTCGAGGGCGGAGCGCAAGGCGAGCACAAGCTCTTTCGCGGCCTGCTGCCGGTCGAGACCGCTTCGGCGCATTGGCTTGCCGACGCGCGATTTGCGCGCGCCGTCGAGGATTTCCTTGAGCGTGAAGGGGCGAGCATGGCGCGATACGTGGATGAGTTGTGCGAGCATAGTCCCTTCAAGGATTGAAGGGACGTCATGCGACTCAAAGGCAAGACCGCCATCGTGACCGGGGCCGCGTCGGGCTTCGGCGCCGGCATCGCCCGCCGGTTCGCCGAGGAAGGGGCGCGCGTCATCGTCAACGATCTGGACGACGCGCGCGGACGAAGCATGGCCGAATCGATCGGCGGAAAATTTGTCCGCGCCGACGTGACTCGCGCGGACGATTGGCGACGTCTGGTCGACGCCGCACCAGAGCTCGATATCCTCGTCAACAATGCCGGCTGGACGCACCGGAACAAGCCCTACCTCGAGGTCAGCGAGAGCGAGTTCGACAAGGTCTACGCGGTCAACGTGAAGAGCGTCTACCTCTCCGCGCTGCACGTCGTGCCGCTTTTCCGCCGCCGGGGAGGCGGCTGCATCGTCAATATCGCCTCGACCGCCGGCGTGCGTCCGCGTCCCGGCCTCACGGTGTACAACAGCTCGAAAGGCGCCGTCATCATCATGTCGAAGTCCATGGCGGCGGAGTTCGGTCCGGACCGGATCCGCGTCAATTGCGTGAACCCCGTGTTCAGTCCCGATACGGCGCTCTCCGCCGATTTCGCCGGCGGAGCGATCACGGAGGAAGCAAAGAAGCGCTTTCTCGCGACGATCCCGCTCGGCCGCTTTTCCACTCCGGTGGATATCGCGAACGCGTGCCTCTTCCTCGCCTCGGACGAGGCCGCCATGGTGAGCGGCGCCTGCCTGGAGGTAGACGGCGCTCGCTGCGTCTAGCGCTTAGGCGCGCTTGAGTCCGCCAAGGAGCGCGGCGACCTGCGGAGCGCGCCGCTTTTTCCCCGGTGCGGCGGCGGAGGGCTTGGGCTCCGCGTCCGCCTTCGGCTCTCCAGGCTCGTAGGGCTTCGAGAAGATGGGGTCCGCGGCCGGTGCAACAGGACTTGCCTGCGCAGGACGGCGGCGGGGCTCCTTGCCGATCAGCGCAGCCACCGTGCTCGCGTTCGGCTCGAACCCGGCGACCAGGACGCGCTCGATCCGCCTGCGCACCAGCTTTTCGATCGCGGCCAGCGCTTCGTGATCCTCCGGCGATACGAGCGAAATGGCTTCGCCGGCCGTGCCCGCACGGCCGGTTCTGCCGATGCGGTGGACATAGTCTTCCGGCGAGCGTGGCACGTCGAAGTTGATGACCTGGGGCAGGCCCTCGATGTCGAGGCCGCGGGAAGCCACGTCCGTGGCGACGAGCACGCTCGTCTTGCCGGCCTTGAAGTCTTCCAGCGCCGCTTCGCGCTCCGCCTGCGTCTTGTCGCCGTGGATCGCGTCGGCGTGGATGCGGTCTTTGCGCAGCTGGTGCGCAAGACGGTTGGCCCCGATCCGCGTGCCCGTGAAGACGAGCACCTGCTTGAGGCCGCGCGACTGGATGAGGTACGCGAGAAGCTCCCGCTTCTTCTCCCGCGCCACGGGATGGACGATGTGGCTGACGAGGTCTGCGACGGCGTTGCGGCTCGCCACCTGCACCTCGGCGGGCTGGCGAAGGAGCGACTTCGCCAGAGCGCGAATCTCGTCCGGGAACGTCGCGGAAAAAAGCAGGTTCTGCCGTTGCGCCGGCAGCAGGGCGATGATCCGCTTGATATCGGGGAGGAACCCCATGTCCAGCATGCGGTCGGCTTCGTCGAGCACGAGAACGCCGACCTGGTTGAACATCACGGTCTTGTTCTGGACGTGGTCGAGCAGGCGGCCGGGCGTCGCCACCAGCACCTCCACGCCCCGGCGGAGCTGCTCGATCTGCGCATTCATGTCTACGCCCCCGTAGACGACGGTGCTGCGCAACGGCAAGTGGCGCCCGTAGTCGCGGAAGCTCTCGGAGACCTGCACTGCCAGCTCCCGGGTCGGCGCAAGGACGAGCGCGCGCACCGGATGCCTCGCGGGAGATGCGGAGGTGCTTGCAAGGGGCGCCAGGCGCTGGAGGATCGGCAGCGCGAAAGCCGCCGTCTTCCCGGTGCCCGTCTGCGCCCCGGCCATGAGATCTCGCCCCGCGAGAACGAGGGGAATCGCCTGCTCCTGGATCGGCGTCGGCTTCTCGTAGCCGAGATCCTTGACGGCTGCGAGCAGCGGCGCGATCAGGCCGAGTTGGTCAAATCCGGAACCGATGACGAAGGCCTGCGCGTGAGCGCGAAAGGCCGCGATTATAGGTCAATTGAGCGTGCGCGCTGCCCGATCGCCCGCTTCCTGCGGCTCGCTCCCTGGAAGCTTGAGCTCCATGTCCCAATCGCTCTTCTTCACCGCCGCCTGGAGGAGCCGGCAGAGCGAATGCAGGAGCACGGAATCGAAGGTCAGGGTCACGCCCTGGCCCTGGGAGGGATGCAGCGCCACCACCGGCTGGCCGTTCCGGTCGTGCCCGGTCTGAATGCGCGAGAGCAGCAAAGGCGCCTCGCCGAGCGGCGTGGCATGGCTTCCGGCGTCGTAGGGCTTGGAAAAATCCGCTTTCGATACCGCGTGCTCGTGCTCGAGGCCGAGGAGCGCCTTTCGTGCCTCGGGATTGGCCTGCGTGCGAATGCGAGGGCTCGCATCCTCCGCCAGCTTCACGAGCAGCGGCCAGAGAAGCTTCACGAACCTCCGCGTGAGCCAGAGGCGGATCTCGATGCTCTCGCTCGTCGCGACCTGCATGAGCAGGCGGTCCTGCTCGGCGTCGTAATCGACCTTCAGCTGGTGCAGGCGCATGGGCGAATAGTAGCTTCGCGACGCGCCGCGGCTCAACCCGTGCTGGCGCCGGAGCGGCGGATCCGCTCGACGAGCTCGGTAGTCGAGCGCCCGTGCTCGAACGCGATGGAGACGCCGCGCCCTCCCCAGGAGCGCGCCTCGGCGGCGCCGACGATCCTTTCCACGGGCCAGTCCCCGCCCTTGGCGACGACCTCCGGCCGGCACGCCTCGATGAGGCGGAGCGGCGTGTCTTCGGAAAACCACGTAACTGCGCTCACCGATTCCAGAGCCGCGGCGACGGCAAGGCGATCTTCGAGCGGGTTGAGCGGCCGCTCCGGCCCCTTGGCCAGGCGCCGCGCGGACGCATCGTCGTTCAGGGCGAGGAGAAGGCTCGCCCCGAGCGCCCTGGCGCGCGCAAGGTAAGTCACATGGCCGCGGTGCAGGAGGTCGAAGACGCCGTTCGTAAATACGAGCGGTCGAGCGAGCCCAGCCAGCCAGCGCTGCAGCTGCGCCGGGTCGTGGATCTTTCGCGCGAAGGTCGGGTCAGGAGCCAGGCTTTGTCTTCGCCGCGTCGCCCCCCGCCCGGGCGCGCGGCCGGCAGACCTCGTCCGTCGGCTGGCAATACTCGAAGATCTTGACCACCTTGCGCACGCCGCCGGTCGTGCGGGCCACTTGCACCGCCTCGTCCGCCTCCTTCTCCGTGACGACGCCCATCAGGTACACGACGCCGGCTTCGGTGGCGACCTTCACGTGCACCGGGTTCACTTTCGCGGCATCGAGGAGCCTCGCCTTGACCTTGGAGGTGGTGAAGCTGTCCCCCGCGCGGCTCGCCATCGAGCTCGGCAGGCCCGCCTGCACGTCGTTCGACACGCCGCGCACATTCGGCACGGCGAGGGCGATCTTCTCGATCTCCTGCCGGGCCGCCTCGTCGGGCGCCTCGCCTGTGAGGAGCGCAAAGCGGTTGTACGCGTTCACGTTGAGGTGCACCTTGTCCCCGAACCGCTCGGCGACGCGGTTCGAGATGCGAAGCTCGATCGCCTCGTCGTCGATCTGCGTCCCGGGGCTGCGCCGATCTTCGAAGGCGGTCATCGCGCCCCCCGCGGCCGCGCCGAAGAGCGCGACTTCGCATCCGGGCAAGACGACCGCGGCGCCAAGGACCAGCACGCCACGCCCGACCGCGCACATGCGTTGCTTCATGAGCTCCCCAGCATCTCGAGATCGATGATGTCGCACAGGCAATGCAGGACGAGCAAGTGGACTTCCTGGATGCGCGCGGTCTTCTTGTGCGGCACGCACACGTGCACGTCCTGCCCGGAAAGAAGCGGCGCCATCTTTCCGCCGGCATTGCCGGTGAGCGCGACGACCGGGAGGCTCGCGTCGTGTGCCGCGCGGATCGCCGCCAGGATGCTCGGAGAGTTGCCGCTGGTCGAGATGGCGATCAGCACGTCTCCGGCCCGCGCGAGCGCCTGCACCTGCTTCGCGAAGACCTGCTCGTACGCATAGTCGTTCGCGATGGAGGTGAGGGTGGAGCTGTCGGTCGTGAGCGCGATGGCGGCAAGCGGCGCGCGCTCCCGCTCGAAGCGGTTCACAAGTTCCGCGGCGAAATGCTGCGCGTCGGCCGCGGAGCCACCATTGCCACAGGCGAGCGCCTTGCCTCCGGCCCGCAGGCTCGCGGCGAGCAGCCGCCCGGCGCGCTCGATCGGCGCGGAAAGGACGGAAGAAGCAGAGAGCTTGAGGTTCGCGCTTTCTTCGAAGTGCGCAGCGATGCGCTGGCTCACGCTCTCGGGGCTTGCGCGGGCCGGTGCGCCCTCCTGGCGATTCATGGCGAAAAATTCTACACCGTCAATCCATTAGAACTTCGAACTCCAGGCGCCGCGCCGGATTCGGGTGATCGGTGAGCCGGCTGATGCGCGCGTGGAGAGAAGCGCCGCGATCGAGCGCCCACGCAAGCGCGGCGTTCTGGCGACGCGGCACGTAGCCGAGCTTGCGCCCGCGCCACCACACGCTCACTGCCTGCCCGTCGTACGGATTGTCCGGCTCCCGGGCGAGCTGCAGCGTGTCGCCCAGCCTGAGCTCCGCCCAGACGATGGCCGCTTCGTGATAGCGAAATCCCGCGAGCGGCGAGCTCTGGACGAGCATGCGCACGGCCGGCCCTTCGGCCGCCGCGAAAGACGCGCAGGCAGCGCACCAGGCAGCGACGATCAGGCTATTCCGTAAAGGCATTGCGCACCCATTCGATCCGCACCGGGTCGACGAGGAAAACGTCGAACCGGCAGGCGGCTTCGGGACGGCGCGTGAGGTAGAGGCGGGCGGCGGCAAGGAGTCGAGCCTGCTTCGCGAGCGTGACGCTTTCCGCCGCGCCGCCAAAGCTGCGGGCGCTGCGCATGCGCACTTCGGCGAACACCAGCGTGTCGCCCTCCTCCGCGATCAGGTCGATCTCGCCGTGCCGGCAACGCCAGTTGCGCTCGACCAGGCGAAGCCCTGCGGCGCGAAGCAGGTCCGCGCACAACGCTTCGGCTCGCGCTCCGGCGCCGTTCATGGCAGGCTTAACGATTCCTCGCCCAGCCCGGTTGACGATCGCCTCAATGCCCCGCGGAACGCTCTACGTCGTCGCCACCCCGCTCGGCAACCTCGCCGACCTCAGCCCGAGGGCGGCGCAAACGCTCGCGTCGGTCGACCTCATTGCCTGCGAGGACACCCGCGTGAGCCGCACGCTGCTCGCGCGCCATGGCATCGACCGGCCGCTCGTCGCGCTTCACGAACACAACGAGCGCCGATCCGCGCGCGAGCTGATCGCCCGGCTGCGCGAGGGGAAGACCGTCGCTCTCATCAGCGATGCCGGGACGCCGGCCGTCTCCGATCCGGGCGCGCATCTCGTCGAGGAAGCGCATCGGGCCGGAATTACCGTGAGTCCCATCCCCGGACCGAGCGCCATCGCCGCGGCCTACTCGGCCTCCGGATTCGAGGGCGGGTTTCTTTTCGCGGGCTTCCTGCCTGCCGGCGGCGTCGAAAGGCGCCGTGCCATCGAAGCGCTGGCGGGATCGCTGCCAGTCATCCTCTTCGAGGCGCCGCATCGCATCGCGCGCACCCTTTCCGACCTGCTCGCACGCTTTGGCGCCGAGCGGCCGATCGTCATCGGACGCGAATTGACGAAAAAATTCGAGGAAGTCACGCGGCTTTCGCTCGGCGATGCGCCGGCATGGCTCGAGGCGGAGCCGCGCCGTCGGCAGGGGGAATTCGTCCTCGTGCTCGGGCCCGGCGAGGCCGCGTCCCGCGCTGCGGCTGCCGACATCGACGCGATTCTCGATGCGCTGCTTGAAGCGCTGCCGCCGAGCGAGGCCGCTCGGATCGCAGCGCGAGTAACGGGGCTGCCGAAGAAGGATCTCTACCGCCGGGCGCTCGCGCGCCGCACGCCGGGAGACCCCGCGTCCGGCCAGTAGAATTCGCCTCATGGATCGGCTGACGCTGCGCAAGCCCGACGACTGGCACCTGCACCTGCGCGACGGCACCGCACTGGCGGCAGTCGTAGGCGACACCGCGCGCCGGTTTGCGCGCGCCATCGTCATGCCGAACCTCAAGCCGGCAGTGCGTACGACGCAGCAGGCACTGCACTATCGCGATCGCATTCTCTCGGCGCTGCCTGAAGGAGCGGAATTCGAGCCGCTGATGACGCTCTACCTCACCGACGACACGCCCTCCGAGGAGATCTCGCGTGCCAAGCTTTCCGGCCGGATCTTCGGCGTGAAGCTCTACCCCGCCGGCGCGACGACCAATTCGGCGGAAGGGGTGACGCGGCTCTCGCGCTGCTTCCACACGCTTGAGCGGATGCAGGAGCTCGGCATGCCGCTCCTCGTCCACGGCGAATCGACCGACCCGGCGATCGACGTCTTCGACCGCGAGAAGGCATTCCTCGAGGAAGTGCTCGGGCCGTTGCTCGAGCGCTTCCCTACGCTGAAGGTCGTCCTCGAGCACATCACGACGCGGGACGCCGCGCAGTTCGTCGAGGTCACCGGGCCCAACGTCGCCGCCACGATCACGGCGCATCACCTGCTCATGAACCGCAACGCGCTCTTCATGGGCGGCCTGCGCCCGCACCATTACTGCGTGCCCGTCCTGAAGCGCGAGCAGCACCGCGAGGCGCTCGTGGAAGCAGCGACCTCCGGCAGTCCGAAGTTTTTCCTCGGCACGGACAGCGCCCCGCACGCCCAGGCAGCGAAGGAGGCGTCCTGCGGCTGCGCAGGCATCTACACGGCCCACGCCGCCCTCGAGCTGTATGCCACGGCGTTCGAAGAAGCCGGCGCGCTCGATCGCCTGGAGGGATTTGCGAGCCTGCACGGGCCAGGTTTCTACGGGCTTCCGGTGAACGACGGGCGCGTGACGCTCGTCCGGGAGGAATGGACCGTCCCGCATACGCTGGCGTACGGCGACGATCGCCTCGTGCCGCTGAGGGCCGGCGAGACGGTTGCTTGGAAGCTCACCTAGAGCATCCGGCGTTCCGGCCGATGCGGCCATGGCTCGAGCGGCTCGCCGATCCCCCGCACGCCAGCCTTTCCGAGCTGAACGCGCTGGCCGAAGAACGCAGCATCACCGTGCTCTGCGGCGCTCCCGTTCGCTTCGTCGCTCCATCGACCGCGCGCGCAGGTTATGGTGCCTACGAGCGCCGGGTGTTCGACACCGGCTGTGTCGAGACGCGGCAGGAGAACCTGCACGACGTTTTCAACGCGCTTGCCTGGCTCGCCTTCCCCCGCACCAAGGCCGCGCTCAATGCCCGCCATGTCGATGCGCTCCCCCGCGAAGGGCACCGCCGCGGCTCGCTCCGCGACTTGCTGACGCTGCTCGACGAAGGCGGGGCGCTTGTAGGCCGCGCGGACGATCTCGCGGCCGAGCTCGTACGACGCAGGGACTGGAGAACGCTCTTCCTAGATCGACGCCAGCACGCGGAGCGGCTCGAAGTTTCGGTTCTCGGGCATGCGGTGCTCGAGCAGGCGCTCGCGCCCTGGCCGGGGATCACGTGCAAGGCGCTCTTTCTGCCGCCCGGGCCACCGGATGAGCAGGCGGCGAAGTGGATCATGGCCCTGCCCCCGGACGCCGCTCCCCGAGATCTTCCGGCGCTGCCGGTGTTCGGGCTTCCGGGGTGGTGGCCGGTGCAGGACGAGGCCTTCTACGGCGACTCCCGCTACTTTCGTCCGGCGCCCGGGCCCACCGCTAAAATGCCCTCCGGGAGTCGGCCAGGCAGCCGCTATGGCGACATAGAGGAAAGTCCGGGCTCCGCAGAGCGGGATGCAGGGTAACGCCCTGGCACGGCGACGTGACGAAGAGGGCCACAGAGACGAGTCCGGCCGCGCTTTCCGCAAGGCAAGCCGGCCGGGGTGAAACGCGGCAACCTCCATCCGGAGCAACACCAAATAGGCAAGCGTGGCGCCCGGGCGAAAGCCCCCGCCGCGGCCGGCTCGGCCGAGGCTTGCGGGTAGGTGGCTAGAGCCGGGGGGTAACTCCCGGCCCAGAGGAATGGCTGCCCCGCCCGGCCGGGGCTCGCCCCGGCCGGGCGCGACAGAACCCGGCTTACGGCCGTCTCCCGCTTTCATCAGCGGCCTCGTTGCGCGCCCCTCGCCGCGGGGGAATAATGGTCGGATTTGAGGGGGAGGGCAGCGGGCGTCCCGCCGGCTGTCCCGCGCGTGCAGGCTCGACTCAACCACAACGACGTCACGAACCGTGTAAACGTCGAGGACTCGGCGCGGGTGCGCGACGAGGTCCTCGCTTTGTTCGCGGCCCGCTACCCGGGCGAGGACTTCGCGCCGCTCGCCTGCGCGTTCGACGATTTCGACGCCCTCTTCCGCGGCGAGTACCCCGGCTACCTCGCCTGCGACACGCTCTACCACGACCTGCGGCACACGCTCGACATGTCGCTGGCCATGGCGCGCCTCATCGACGGCCACGATCGGACGAGCGCCGAGCCCGACCGCCTCGGGGCAAGGCGCGCGATGCTCGGAGTGCTCGTGGCGCTCCTCCACGACTGCGGTTACCTTAAGCGCAGCTCCGAGGTGCGGGTCGAGAACGGCGCGGTGTTCACGAAGGTGCACGTGAGCCGCAGCGCCGACTTCATCTCGGCCTACCTGCCCATGCTGGGCTTCGGCGCCGAGGCGCCGACCGCGTCGAAGCTCGTGCATTTCACCGGCTATGAGATGGACGTCGACGACATCCAGATCGCCGACCCGCGCGATCGCATGCTTGGCTGCCTCGTCGGCACGGCGGACCTGATCGGCCAGATGTCGGATCGCATGTATCTCGAAAAATGCCGCGAGTTCCTCTACAAGGAGTTCGTCTTCGGCCAGATCGCGCGGGAAACGCTCGCGGACGGCCGCGAGGTCGTGCGCTACGCGTCTCCCGAGGACCTGATCCTCAAGACGCCCGGCTTCTACCAGTACGTGGCGCGCGCGCGGATCGACAACAAGCTGGGCCAGGCAGACCGCTTCGTCGAGGCGCACTTCGACGGCGCAAACCCGTACCAGTCCGAGATCGACCGCAACATGCGGTTCCTCCGCGATGCGATCGACACCTCCGACCTCGCGCGGCTGCGCCGCGCCTGCTACTCGCTCTCCTCGAAAGCGCGCCATGCCGCCTGATGTGGGATTTGTCACGCCGCGCGATAAATACCCGAACCCCTGTAGCGGATGCCGCTTGCCGAGGTGGCGCATTCATGGGACAAGGGCCGCATGAACGCTCCCGGCAAGCCGGCAAGGCCAGAGCACGCGCCGGCGCTCTCGCGCCTGCTCGCGGAGTGCGCGCTCTCGCGCGCCGCGCTGGCAGCCTGCGGCGTGCCGCTCGCGCTGGTCGACGCACGCGCCAGGGTGCCCACGGTGAGCTACGTGAATCCCGCGTTCGAGACCTTCTTCGGGTACCGGGAATCCGAGGCGCTCGGGCGCACGCCGGCGGCGCTGCTCTTCCATGGCGACAATGCGCTCGCCTCGCGGCTTCTCGGCGAATCGCCGAGGCGCTGGGAGCTCGCCGCCTGGGGCAAGGACGGCAGCGTGCGGCCAATCGAGGTGGCTGCAACGCTGCTGCGCGACAGCGAAGGCGCCCCATCGCACTGGATCATGGCGTTCTCCGACCGCTCCGAGCTCGAGCGGCTCCGCGCCGAGGTGGAATCGCTGAAAGCCCTCGCGGCCGCGAGCCTAGGCGTCCGCCTCGAGCCTGCGGACGAGCCAGCGCGCGGTCCTCAGGAGCCGCGCATCGAAATTCCGCCTTCCGACGAGCTGCACGCCGATCGGCAGCCCGTCCGATCCCTGGAGAAGCGGTAGGGAAACCGCGGGCATCCCGCAGAGCGTCCAGAGCGTGCAGAAAGCCGGGTCGCCGGTCGACTCGAGGCCCTTCGGGGCGGAACCTGGCGCGGCGGGGGTGAGAATCGCGTCGTACCGCTCGACGAAGAGTTCTTCGAAAGACGCGACCACCCGCGGCACCGCTCGCAGCGCCTTCAAGTAATCGATTGCGCGTGCTTCCCGCCCGCGTTCCATGAGCGCGCGCAACTGCGGCGAAAGGCGCTCGGCGCCCTCGAGCCATTCGCGCTCCAGGTTCGCCGCCATGTCCACCTCCATGATCGTCTTCTGCCAGGCCCAGGCCTCCCGCGCGAAAGGCGAGAGGTCCACCTCTTCCACGCGATCGCCCAGGGCCTCAACGAGCTCGGCGAAGCCGTTCCTCGTATCCTCGGTCGCGCGGTCCCAGTAAGGCGTCTTGACGAAACCCAGCATGGGAGCGATGGGAGGTTCTTCCTCGAGCACCTCGGCAAAACGCAGGCTCGCGCGCGGATGCGTGTCCGGATCGCCCTCGTCATGGCCGGCCAGTGTCTCGGCGGCGAGCGCGAGGTCCGCAAGAGTGCGGGCGAAGATGCCGACGTGGTCGAGCGCGCGGGAGAGCGTGAGGATGCCGGTGCGCGGGATGAGTCCATGCGTCGGCTTGAACCCATAAACGCCGCAGAACGCCGCAGGACGGATCACGGAGCCGTTCGTCTGGCTGCCGAGCGCGAGCGGCACCATCTGCGCCGCGACCGCCGCCGCGGAGCCGCTCGATGAGCCGCCGGGCGTGTGCTCGAGGTTCCATGGATTGCGCGTCTTGCCAGGGGAGTAGTAGGCGCATTCGGTCGTGACCGTCTTGCCGAAGATGACCGCCCCGGCCGCCCGCAGGCGAGAAACGACGGCCGCATCGCGGTGCGGCGCGCGAGCGCGATGCAGGACGGTCCCGTTTTCCGTCGGCATGTCGGCGGTGTCGATGATGTCCTTGATGCCGACCGGGATGCCGTCGAGGGCGCCGACGCCCGCGCCGGAGCGGCGGCGCTCGTCGGCGGCCCGCGCCTGCGCGAGCGCGTGCTCTTCGTCGAGATAGGTCCACGCCTGCACCTGCGGCTCCAGTTGCCGGATGCGCTCGAGGCAGGCGCCGACGAGCTCTTCGGAAGTCAGCAGGCCGCGCTCGAGACGCAGGAGCGCCTCGGCCGCGGAGAGCCCCGCAAGCGAAACGTCGCTCATATGGAGCTCAGCCGCCGCCGTAGAGGTAGTTCGGCAGCCAGAGCGTCATCCCTGGCCAGAGGTACATGATCACCATGCAGACGATGACGATCAGCATGTAGGGCATCATGCCGCCGAAGATCTGGTTGAGCGTGACGTGCTTCGGCGCCACGCCCTTCAGGTAGAACGCCGACATGGCGACCGGGGGGCTCAGGAACGCGGCCTGGAGGTTCACGAACACGAGCGTGCCCCAGAGGATCGGGTCGATGTTGAAGTGCTTGAGCAGCGGCAGGAAGATCGGCACGAAGATGACGATAATCTCCGTCCACTCAAGGGGCCAGCCGAGCAGGAAGATGATCGCCTGCGAGAGGATCATGAACTGCACCGGCGACATGTTGAGCGAAAGGACCCATTTCTCGACGAGCTGCTGGCCGCCGAGGATGGCGAACACCGCTGAGAAGAGCGCCGAACCGACGAAGAGCCAGCAGACCATGGCAGTCGTCTTCGCGGTGAGGAACACCGATTCCTTTACCCGCTCCCAGTTCAGCGTCCTCGCCTGGAGGGCGAGCAGGAAGGCGCCCGCGGCCCCCACCGCCGCGGACTCCGTCGCCGTCGTGATGCCGAAGAGGATGACGGCGAGCACGACGATGGTCAGGATGCCGAGCGGCATGACCGACGAAATGAGCAGCTTGAGGAGCTCGAACTGGTCGGGCCCCATCTTCCAGTAGTACCAGGCGAGCAGCAGCGCGGAGGCGGCCACGACAATCCAGAAGTACGTATAGAACTCCGCAGGCGGCCCGGCCTCGGCCGGCGCGGCCGGGCCCTGCTTGAGGAGCTCCGGATTCCCGACCTCCTGTACGGTGTTCGCGTCCTGCGAGTCCTCGACGGCGCCTTCGCCGCTCCCGAGCTCCTGGAGCTTTTCTTCCTCGGCCGCCGGCGCCGGCTGGCCGCCGGAAGCCTTCGTCCGGTCGGGGGACGCATCGCGCTGCAGCGTGGCGACCGCCTCGGGGCTCGAGGCCTGCTGGTGGATGACGACGTACCACCAGATTCCCCAGAGGCACACCGCGGAAAGCATGAGCGGGAAGAGCGCCGCGGCGAGGTTCTTGACGATCGTCCAGTAGGTCGCCTTCGCCGCCTCGCCGAAGGGCAGGGCAAGCGCCTCGCCGGGCGCAACCATTGCCGCGAGGAGCGCGACGAGCATGCGCGGCGAATAGGCCTGCGCGACTCCGCGGACCCAGGGCGTGACCGGGATTCTCACCTCCGACTCCGGAAGCTTCGGGGCGATCTTCGGATCGAGCAGCGCCCAGCCGACGATGTAGATGAGGTAGAGGAAAGCGAGGAAGAAGCCCGGGAACATCGCCGAGGCATACAGCTTGACCACCGACTGGCCGGCGACAGCGGCGTAGACGATGATCATGACCGAGGGCGGGATAAGGATGCCCAGCGTCCCGCCGGCGGTGATGACGCCGGAGGCGAGCTTCACGTTGTAGCCCGCCTTGAGCATGGGGTTGAAAGCAATCACGCCCATCAGGACGACCACGGCGCCGACCAGCCCGCTCGCGATGCCCCAGAAGGTGCAGACGATCAGCGTCGCGACGGCAAGCGAGGCAGGAAAGCGCCGGAACGCGAGCTGGATGCTGTAGAACATCTTGTCGACGAGCGCGCCCCGCTCCATGACGTAGCCCATGAGCACGAAGAGCGGAATCGAGATGAGCGTGTCGTTGTTCATCGCCCCGTAGGTGCGCTCGACCATGAGGTCGAACACCTTGTTCTGGAACCACGGGAGCGCCGGGTCGTGAAGCGCGATGAAACCGAAGAACATCCCCAGGCCCATGAGCGTGAAAGCGGTGGGGAAGCCCATCATGATCACGACCACGATGAGCGCGAGCATCGTGAGGCCGAGCGCGGGATCGCTCACGAGCCTTCCTTGCCCGGATGGCGCCCGAGCTCCTCGGCCGCCCGCTCGCCGAGCCCGCGCTGGTGGGCCGCCTCGTCGATCTCGTGCGCGCGCTCGATGGCGATCTTGCGCGACTCCTCGTCGACGTACGTGCTCTTGGAGAGCTGCTGCTCGATGACGTCGATCTCTTCGGCGTCCTTGAGGCGCTCGGGCCATTCGCCGGTCTTGAGGCACACGACGCAGCGGATGATCTCGGCAAGGCCCTGCAGCAGCACGAGCGCGCCCGCGACCGGGATGACCGTCTTGAACTGGTAGACCGGCGGGCCGTTCGAGGTCACGTTGGAGTGCTCGTCGATGCGCCACGAGTACGCGGCATAGTCCCAGCCGGCGTAAAGCAGCGCCGCGATGCCCGGAAGGAAGAAGAGGATGTAGAGCGCGAGGTCCAGCGTCGCCTGGGTGCGGGGCTTCATCGACCCGTAGAGGAAGTCGCCGCGGACGTGGCCGTCCTGGGCGAGCGTGTAGGCGCCGCAGAGCATGAAGAGCGTCCCGTACATCATGTTCGTCGCGTCGAAGATCCACGCCGTGGGCGCATTGAGGATGTAGCGCTTGAAGACCTCGATGCACACGGTGAACATGAGCAGCATCATCAGCCAGGCCGTCGCCTTGCCGGCCCAGGTGCTGATGCGGTCGATGGTGAAAAGCGCCTGCTGTACGTTCATTCGAAGCCCGCGCTCCCCGCGCGGCAAAGCGGCTTACCCCAAGAAAGAGGTCGCCGCCCGGCGCATGCCTGGGCGGCGTCCTGCCCTTGCCGCGTCAGGCCTTCTTCGCGGCTGGCTTCTTGCCGAAGTAGTGGTTGTAGGCCATGGCGCGGTTCACCACGACGTCCTGCTCCCACTTCACGGCGCGCTCGGCGAACTTCTTCTGCGACTCGATGATCTCCTTCACGAACGGCGTCGACATCTTCTTGTCGATCGCCTGGTCGTAGGCCTCGAGCTGCTTCTGCAGCACCGACGAGGGCGTGCGGTAGAAGCGAACCTTGTCCTTGACCTGGAGCTCGATGTAGTCCTGCGAGTTGCGGTCGATCGCCTTCCACATCATCTGCGCCGAGGCGGCGTCGACGGCGTTCGAGATGATCGCCTTCAGCTTGGCGGGCAGCGCGTCGAACTTGGTCTTGTTGAAGGTGATCTCGAGCTGCTCCGCGTTCTGGTGGTAGCTCTGCAGCATGCAGACCTTCGAGACGTCGGCGAAGCCGAGCGCGCGGTCGGAGGAGGTGTTGTTGAACTCCGCCGCGTCGAGCAGGCCGCGGTCCATCGCGGGGACGATCTCGCCCCCGGGGAGCGCGTTCACGGCGGCGCCCATGGCGGTGAAGACATCGATGGAAATGCCGACCGTGCGGTATTTCAGGCCCTTGAAGTCCTCCCAGCGCTGGATCGGCTTCTTGAACCAGCCGAGCGGCTGCGTGTAGAGCGGCGCGTACGGGAACGAGACGATGTTGCCGCCGATGGAGGCGTAGAGCTTTTCGAGGAGCTCCTTGCCGCCGCCCCACTTATGCCAGGCGAGCAGCATGTTCGCGTCCATCCCGAACGCCGGACCCGAGCCCCAAAGCGCGAGCGCGTTGCTCTTCCCGTAGGAGTACACGAGCACGCCGTGGCCGCCGTCGAGCGTGCCTTTGGAAACGGCCTCCATGAGCCCGAACGCGGGCACCACCGCGCCGGCCGGCAGCACCTCGATGCGCAGGTCGCCGCCCGTCATGTCGTTCACGATCTTCGCGAAGTCCTGCGCGTATTCGTGGAAGATGTCCTTGGAGGGCCAGGTCGACTGGAAACGGAAGCTGATCGGGCCCTGCGCCTTGGCGACCATCGGGAACCCGAGCGCCGTGGCGCCGGCAGCGGCGGTCGCGCCGCGCAGGAACTTGCGCCGCGGGGCCAGCGGCTTGGACTGCTCACTCATGTTTGATCTCCTCGCTTTGGAAGTCGTATTGGTGTGCTGCTGCAGGGTCGTTGGCCGCCCCGCTTCATGGCTGCAAGAGCGCGGCGATTCTATACCCCCGCTCCAAGGGGCGGCAAGCCATCTCACCCTGCAAAAGAACGAGCTACGATGACGGAATAAAAAGGAGGCGGGCCCTTGGAAGCCGCAGCGTCGATCGAAACGGCGAAGCATGTCCTGCTCTCGTGCGGCGTGATTCTCGCCGCCGGCATGCTGAGCGGCCTCGCGTCGCGGCGCCTGTC
>JAFAGU010000267.1 GCA_019237595.1 Betaproteobacteria bacterium
GTCATCAGCCGCCTGACCTGAGCGAGCACCGCGGCCCGGCGCGCGTGGGTCGCCGGGCCCGGAACGGCCGTGGGCCTTAGAATTCGCCCATGGCCAATCCACCCGCTGTTTCGATGTACGAGGCGAGCGTGCCGCGCTTCGCGGCGATGCTGCGCAACCTCTCCGCAATCCTGGACAAGGCGCAGGCCCACTGCGACGCGCGCAAGATCGATCCCGCTTCGCTCACGTCCTTCCGGCTCTTCCCGGACATGTTTCCTTTCACGCGCCAAGTGCAGGTGGCGTGCGACGCGGCCAAGGGGGCGGCAGCGCGCCTCGCGGGCATCGACGTCCCCAAGCACGAAGACTCCGAGCAAAGCTTCGCCGACCTGAAAACCCGCATTGCGAAGACACTCGATTTCATCGAGTCGGTGAAGCCGGCGCAGCTCGAGGGCTCAGAGGACCGCACCGTCACGATCAAGCTGAGGGGCGAGGACGTGAAGTTCCGCGGCAGGCAGTACCTCTTCAACTTCGCCTGGCCGAATTTCTATTTCCACGTGACGACGGCCTACGACATTCTTCGCCACAACGGCGTGGAGCTCGGCAAGCGCGATTTCCTCGGCAATCCGCTGGGTTAGGCGCCCGCGGGGCCGGCCCGTTCCTTGCGGGCACGGGGGCATGAAGCCGGAAACGCTGGGAAGCCTTTCTTCTTACCTGTCGTCCCTGGACGAAGACCTCGCCACGCGGCTGGACGATCTCTGGGGCCGCTACCCGGCGCTCGCGGGCTTTTCGGTGCGGGGCGCGGATGTCCTTCCCGAACCGCTCCGCGCGAACGTGCAGGACACGGCGCTGGTGGTGGCGGAAGTCGGCGTGGACCCGTTGTGCGGCGCCGAGTATTCCGAGCGCGTGAGCGACGAGATCGCGGTGGCTCTGCTCGACTTCGTCAAGGGCCGCCCGGAAGCCGCGGAGCTCCTGCGCGACCGGACGTTCGCGCGCACGCTGCACTAGGCAGCGCGCTGGAGAGCAGCGCCGGCGCCGGTTACTTTTTCGCTGCGCCGAAGACGCCGCTCAAATCGACTTCGTCGAGCTTCACCGACGCCTTGTTGCGCGCTTCGATGATCGCCTTCGCGCGGTCGGTTTCCTTGGTGGCCTGCTCGAAGGCGTCGGCCATCTTGAAGCACATGGCGGCGAGGATCTTCGGGTCCGGCTTCTTCTGGTCGGGCGCCGACGGCGCGCTGTAGACGCGCGAGGCGATGCCGACGAAGAGCTTCTGCGCAAGCTCGGTGTATTCCTTCAGCGGATCGACGGCCGGGGCGGCGGTTTTCTCGTGTGTGCTCATGGTCGGCGCCATTCTAGGACCGATTTCACGCGCCCTGACAATTCCTCATCATTCCGAACGTCGTTTCGGCATTTTCTGACAGCCCGGCGCCCCGGCGCCGGCGTAGGGTAGGCGCATGAAGAACGCCAGCGTTGCCGAGCGCCCCGGGCTCGCCCGGGCCGAAGCCCGCCTCGAGGAAAGCCTCGTCGCGCTCTTCTCCGACCGGCCGGAGCTCTGCGGCTTCACCGTCGCGAGCGATGGTGCGCTCCTCGCCGCGGACATCGGCGTCTACCCGCCGCCCGACGCCGAGGGCCTGAAGCTCCTCTGCGAGGAGATCCGCACCGCGCTCCGCGAGGTCGTGGACGAGCGCCCGGAGGCGGCCGAGCTGCTCGCAGGCCGCACCTTCGCTCGCTCGGTCCACTAGCACTCAGTTCGCCTGCAGGCCGAGGCTCTGCGCGAGCGGCGCCCACTTGCGCGTTTCGCTCTGCAGGTGCGCGGCGAGCTCCGCGGCGCTCGAGGGCGCGGCGTCGATGCCGCGCTCGGCGAGCTGCCGGCGGATCGCGGGGTCGGAGAGCACGACCCTGATCTCGCGCTCCCAGCGCGCGGCGATCGCGGCCGGCAGGCCGGCGGGCGCGACGAACGCGTACCAGTTCGTCGATTCATACCCGGAGAACCCGCTTTCCGCTGCGGTCGGGATGGCGGCGAGCGCCTCCGTGCGGTGCGTGCCCGTCACGGCGAGCGCGTTCACCTTCCCCTGCTTCACGTACGGCACCGCAGTCGAGATCACCG
>JAFAGU010000360.1 GCA_019237595.1 Betaproteobacteria bacterium
TGCATCCACTGCCAGCGCGTGCAGGAAAACGAGCACGGCGGCCGCGGCGGGCCTAAGCTCTGAGCACGCACTTCTCGTAGAGGGTAGGGAAGGCGCCCGATGCGTCGTACCGCGCCTTGATCCGCGCATAGGCCGCGCCGGCGTATAGCCGGCCGAACTCCTCCTGCGGGAAGAAGCTGTCCGAGTAGAGCGACTTGATGCCGCCGAGCTCGGCGACCTTGCGCTCGATGAGGCGGTTGAAATGACCGGCCGGATGCGCTTCGCGCGTGCGCTTCACGTCCCAGAAGCCGAAGTTCACGTACCAGTCGCTGCGCATCGGATAGAGCGTGAACGGCCGCCGCTGGAAGCCGATGGGACAGATCCACTGCGGCCACAGCGCGATGTTTTCCTCATAAAACGATAGAAATTCAGCCGCTCTCTGGATCGGAATGTCCACGTCCTGGATCACCGACTCGGAATGCAGGCCGAGCACGCGCTCGAGCCTCTTCGTCACGCCCGCGGCGCTGTTCCAGCGCATGATCTTCGTGTAGGTCTTGGAGCCGAGCCTCTCCCTTCCGTAGACGAGCTTCCTGAGGAGCGGGTTCTGCGCGCCGACGTTCTTCGAGCACCAGAACCAGTCGGTGTCCCAGCGCCAGAGGTAGTCCCGGACGGTCAGGTAGTCTTCCGGCCGCTCGGCGATCGAGCGGTAGTAGATCTTCTCGAAGGTGTAGTCGCTCGTATACGGAGCGCGGTCGGTGAAATGCCCGAGCGTGAGGAAGAGCTTTCCCGGCTCGAAGACCACGCCGTCGACGAAATCCGCCGCGCCCGCCTTCAGCAGCTCTTCCAGAGTCCTGAAAAAGACCGCTGGATCGGAAAAGGCGCGATGCTCGAGGTGCACGTAGGGCTTGACCGGAATGGTCTTCGCCTTCACGCGCAGCGCGTAGCCGAGCGTGCCGTAGGAATTCGGGAATGCATGGAAGAGCTCCGCGTGCTCGTTCGCGGGCGTGGCCGTGACGATCCTGCCGTCGGCGAGCAGGACATCGCATTCGAGCACCGTGTCGTGCACGAGCCCGTGGCGGTGCGATGACGATTCGATGCCGACGCCCGCGAGCGCGCCGCCGAGCGTGATGGTCTTGAGCTGCGGGACCACGGCAGGCATGACGCCGTGCGGCAGGCAGGCGTCCACCAGCGCCTCGTAGGTGGCCATGCCCTCGCACTCGACGTAATCACGCTCGACCGCGAGGACTTCGTTGAAGGCGCGCACATCGAGCCGGCGCCGCGCGCCGCCGGCGCGATCGCGGAAGAGGTTCGACGTGTCCTTCTGGAGCGCTACCGGCCCTTGCCCCGCCCTAAGCTGCGCGGCCAGCGACTCTTTCTTCTTTTCGTACCCCGCCCTGGTCATAGAGGAAGTCGCGCGTCATCGGGTAGCCCGAGCGGCCGACGGTGCCCTTGGAAAACACGATCTGGAAGAGGTGCGTGTGGCCGCCGGGAACGCGGAACATTTCTGCGCACCCGTAGAGGTAGACGCGCCAGATGCGGCGGAAGCGCTCGTTGAAGCGCCTGGGATCGAGCGCGCGCACGCGCTCCCAGTTGCGGTCGAAGCGCTCGGCCCAGTGGTCGAGCGTGATCGCGTAGTGCCGGCGCAGGTTCTCGACGTCGAGCACCTCGAGGCCCGCCTTTTCCATCTCCACGATCGTGTCGGCGAGGCTCGGGATCCACCCGCCCGGGAAGACGTACTTGCGGATGAAGAAATCGGTGTCGTGGCGCCCGACGTGGCCGATGAAATGGATGAGGCCGAGGCCCCCGGGCTTGAGGAGCCTCGCATGGGAGCGGATGACTTCGCCGAGCTGGTCGCGTCCGGCGTGCTCGAGGCAGCCGATGGAGACGACCTTGTCGAACTGCCGCGGGTGCGTGCGGAAGTCGGCGTGCATCTGCTCGACGTTGGCGAGCCCGAAGCGCTCGATCTGGCGACGCGCGTGCTCGGCCTGCGAGCCGGTGGTGTTGATGCTCGTGATGCGCGCCCCGTACTTCTGCGCGGCGTGGATGAGGAAGCCGCCGAATCCGCTCCCGACGTCGACGACGTCGTCGCCTGCCTTCAGCATCACCTTGCGCGCGACGTGATCGGCCTTGTTCCGCTGCGCTTCCTCGAGCGTGCGCGTCGCGTCCGTCCAGTAGGCGCAGGTGTAGAACATGAGCGGGTCGTCGAGCCAGAGCTTGTAGAACTCCGGCCCGAGCGCGTAGTGGAATTCTGCGTTGCGCCGCGCGCGTCCCCAGTGCGAGTTCTGGTACAGGAATTCGTGCCAGCGGTTGAGCCAGCGCACGAGCGGCCTGGGGCGGTCCATGCCGCCCTGCATGCCGGCGGCGAGCGCCTTGGCGAGGCTGCCCTCGATGTCGATGTCGCCGTCGAAGTAGGACTCGAGGAAGCCGACGTGGCCGAAGAGCGCGATGCGCCAGTAGGCGCGCGGGTTCTTGAACACGATGGTGAACGCCGGATCCCCGGGCGCAGGGAATCCTCCGCCGCCCGCGAAGCGGACTGCAAAGGGAATGCCGGAGCGCTCCTTCACTTCGCGAAGCGCGCTTTCGACGTAGGCTCTCACTCTCGTCATTCTAGCCGCCCGATAGATTCGCCGGTATGTCTTCTGCTAGCGTTCTTGCGTCGAATTCCAGCTACATCACGACCCATGGCGACCGACAAGGAACGGCGGGCCGCACCCCGCAAGCCCGCATCGAAAGCGGAGAGTGCCTTGCGCAAGCGTGCGGCGCCGAAAGCGAAGCCGCTCTCCGACGAGGAGCTCTACCGCCTCATCGCGGAGACGGCCTACTACAAGGCGAAGGCGCGCGGCTTCGCGCCCGGCGGCGAAGTGCAGGACTGGATCGAGGCGGAGCGCGAGGTGCGCGAGCGCCTGCACCGCCCCGGCGCGGGCGCGCCATAGCGGCTCGCCATCGATTTCATCGCCAAATTCGATTTGCCCTATTGAGCAAGGGCGCCTAGGCTAGCCTCCTTTCAAGGAGGCCCGCCGATGCGCGAAGGGTCGCTCGAGGCGCCAACGCGCCATCCGCTCGACTGGAAAAACCCGGACTTCTACGACGCCGCAAAGGCCGAGAAGGAGCTCGAGCGCATCTTCGACATCTGCCACGGCTGCCGCAGGTGCGTGAACCTGTGCACCGCCTTTCCGACCCTCTTCGACCTCGTCGATTCCTCCTCGACGATGGAGGTCGATGGCGTCGCGAAGGCGGACTACGCGAAGGTGGTGGACCAGTGCTACCTCTGCGACATGTGCTACATGACGAAGTGCCCGTACGTTCCCCCGCATCCCTGGAACGTCGACTTCCCGCACGTCATGCTGCGCGCGAAGGCAGTGCGATTCAAGCAGGGCGGCATCAGCTTGCGCGACAAGCTGCTCACCTCGACCGACACGCTCGGCAAGCTCGCCGGCATCCCGGTCATCACGCAAACGGTCAACGCAGTGAACAGGAATTCCTTTTCGAGGGGAATCCTCGAAAAGACCCTGCGAGTGCACAAGGACAGGGAGCTCCCGCCTTTCGCGACGAAGAAGTTTCTGTCCGGTTTCTCGGCAAGCTCCTCCTTCCCAGTAAAGGACGGGAAGCTCACGCCCGGGAAAGTGGCGATCTTCTCCACCTGCTACGTGAACTACAACGAGCCCGGAATGGGCCACGACCTCCTCGCCATCCTCGCCCACAACGAGATCCCGTACGTCGTGGTGGAGAAGGAGGCCTGCTGCGGAATGCCCAAGCTCGAGCTGGGCGACCTCGATTCCGTTTCCTCCCTAAAGGACAGGAACATGCCGGCGCTGGCGGAGCTCGCGCGCGAGGGCTATGCGATCCTGACCCCGGTGCCCTCCTGCACGCTCATGTATAAGCAGGAGCTCCCCCTAATGTTCCCGGACGATCCGGTCACGATCGCGGTGCGCGATGCGATGTTCGATCCGTTCGAATACCTGGTCGGAAGAAGGAAGGACGGCCTGCTCAAGACGGATTTCAAGCACCCGCTGGGAAAGGTGTCGTACCACATTCCCTGCCATTCGCGCGTGCAGAACATGGGGCAGAAGACGCGCGAATTCCTCGAGGCGATTCCCGGAACGAGCGTGTCGACGGTGGAGCGCTGCGCGGGCCACGACGGCACCTGGGGGGTGAAGGAGGAGTTCTTCGCCAACTCCATGAAGATCGGCCGCCCCGTGTTTCGGCAGATGGCGGAGCCCGCGCCCGACTACGTGTCCTCCGACTGCCCGATCGCGGGCCGGCATATCATGCAGGGTATCCGCGAAAGCGGCGGCACCAATGCAGAAAAGCTCCATCCCCTTTCCCTCGTTCGCAAGGCGTACGGCGTCTAGCCTGCTGGCGCTGCTCGCGCTCGGCGCGTGCGCGCTGGCGGGCGGCGAGCTGCCGCGCGGAAAGGCTCGCTTCGCCCTCATGGGCGACACCCCGTACTCGCCGGCGGAAGTCCGGCGCCTCGACGGCCTCATCGACGCCCTGAATGCCGAGCCGCTCGCGTTCGTCGTGCATGTGGGCGACATCACATCGGGCCGCGGACCCTGCACGGACGAATGGTTCGCCGCTCGCAAAGCGCAGTTCGCGCGTATTTCGGCTGCGTTCGTCCTTCTCCCCGGGGACAACGACTGGACCGACTGCCATCGGTCCGGGTTCGATCCGCTCGAGCGCCTGAGGGCGTGGCGCAAGGTCTTCTGCCCTTCCTCCACGAGTCATTTCAGGCTCGAAAGGCAGGAGGGCGAATACTGCGAGCACGTCCGCTGGACCTTCGGCGGGTTGCTTTTCGTGGCGCTGAATGTCCAGGGAAGCAACAACAACCGCGGGCGCACGCCGGAAATGGATCGCGAGTACGAAGCGCGGATGGCGGCGGTCATGGCCTGGATCGACGACTCGGAGAAGGCGCTCGGCGAACGCAAGCTGGAAGGGCTCGTCCTGCTGATGCAGGCGAATCCCTTCCTGAAGCCGCGCACCGGCGAAAGCGGCTTCGAGGGCTTGCTCGCCCGCCTGCGCGCCCTCGGGGCTGCGCATCCCGGGCGGGTCACGCTCGTGAACGGCGACACGCATACCTACCGGGACGACGAGCCGATCCCGGGCGTCCACCGGGTGGAAGTCTACGGCTCGCCCTTCGTGTCTTACCTGCGCGCCGCGGCGCAGGGCTCAACTCTAAGCGCCGAGCCGGCCGGCCAGTTCTAGCTAGCGAGGCTTCGCGCCGACTTCGCCGTCGATGCGCACCTGCACGCCGCTCGCGGCGTTCGCCACCGGAGCGCTCGCGCCTTGCAGGTCTCCGGCCTGCGGTATCGCGTTTCCGGATCGCGAGATCCGCGCCACCACGACGACGCGCGGCACGTCGGAGAGCTTGCGCTGAGGGTCCATCGCGGAGCTATCGTCGAGGGCGAAGCGAAGCGGCAGCTCGGAGGCGCGGGCACGCACGATGGCAACCGGCATCGGCGGCCCGTCGGGCGAGCGGGCATAGACGAAGAGCGTGTCGTCCGGCTTCACCCTGGCGGCGAGCGCCGGCGCCAGCGTGACCGTGCCCTCGAGCTTCGCGGCGGCGGCCTTCTTCTTCGCCGGGCCGGCCTGGGCGAGCGAGCGCGCCTCGGCGATGTTCGATTCGATGATGCGGCGATCCTCCGAGTCCTC
>JAFAGU010000043.1 GCA_019237595.1 Betaproteobacteria bacterium
TTCTCGATGCGGGCCTTGCACTTGTCCTGGTCCTTCGCGTCCGCGCAGAGCTGCTGGGTCATGCAAGCCCGGCGGTCGTCGCCCTGCTTGTCCTTGCACGCGTCGCGCGCCGCCTTCATCTTCTCCTGCATCTTCTCGCGGAATTCCTCGCGTTTCTTGCCCTTGTCTGCGTCGGGGGCGGGCGTCGTGCCTTGCGCGAGGACGGTGGTTGCGGCGGCGAGGAGGGTTGCCGCGATGAGCGGTTTCAGCATGTGAGTCTCCTTTGGGGTGAAGCCCCAGAAACGCGCCGGCGTCGACGCCGCCGACGCGGCTTTGTAACCGATTGTTTCCGGCTTAGCCCAGCTGCTTGAGCATCGTGCCGGCGTCCGAGACCTCGAACTTGCCGGGCCCCTCGACGTTCAGCTGCTTCACGACGCCGTTGTCGACGAGCATGGAGAAGCGCTGCATGCGCGTGCCCATGCCGCGCGCGTTCAGGTCGAGCTCGAGGCCGAGCGCCTTCGCCCAGGCGCCGCTGCCGTCGGCGAGGAAGCGGATCTTGCCGAGCGCCTTCTGGTCGCGGCCCCAGTGCGCCATGACGAAGGCATCGTTGGTCGCCACGCACCACACTTCGCTCACGCCCTTTTTCTTCAGCTGGTCGAAGTTCTGCAGGTAGCCGGGGACATGCTTGGCGGAGCAAGTCGGCGTGTAGGCGCCGGGGAGGCCGAAAATCGCGATCTTCTTGCCTTTCGCCGCCTCGGCAGCGCTCACCTCCTTGGGCGGCATCGCGCATTGCGTGCCGGAGTCGAATTCGGTGGATTCCATGAGCTTGCCGTCCGGCAGGCGGTCGCCGACTTTGATCGTCATGGGGAAGCACTCCTCGCTGGGAAACGGATGGGGGGGCCAAATGATACCGCCCGAACAACGGCGCGGCGCCGTGAAATAGTGGGATGGCCGGCGCCCGGCGAAGCGTCTACGATGGGCCCAGCCAACCCGGGAGGTGGCCATGATGCGTAGCTCGTTGATCGTTTTGTTGTTCCTTGCTTGCTCCGCGGCCTTCGCCCAGGCACCAAAGACAGCGAAGCCGGAAGCGGCGGTCAAGCCGGAGGCGGCCGCGAAGCCGGCACCGGAGAAGGTGGCGGGCGCGAAGCATTCGAGGCGGAAAGAAGATGCGAGGCGCTGCCTCGACGAGCCCTCGAACAGCGCCATCATCAAGTGCGCAGAGGCTTACCTCTAGGCTGGCCGATCCTCGAAGTCTCGTGCGGCAGCGCGGGCAGGCTGCCGCCCCGCGAGGCTTCGCCCTGTTCCTCGAGCGGCGCGATCGGGATGTAGAGGTCCGAGTCGGGCCGCCGCACCACGAGTCCGACGACGCCGGCCCGATTCGAGGCGAGGAGGCGGTTGAATTCATCAATGCTCGCGAAGCGCGCCTGGTTCACGGAAACGATGACATCACCCGGCAGGATGCGAGTGCGGTCTGCCGGCGCGCGGACCTTGGAGACCATGAGCCCGTAGGGAATGCCCAGGGCGCGCAGCGTAACGGCGGGGAGCTCGCGGACCTGCAGGCCTAGCGCGTTCCACGGCGCGGGCGGAGCGGCGACGACGACGATCATACGGCGCTCGCCTTTGCGCAGGATGTCCAGCTTCACCGGTCCGGGGCGATGCGCGAGATTTTGCCCGAGCTCCTCGAGGCTCGCGATCCCGCGGCCATCGATGCCGGCGACGACGTCGCCGACCTGGACGCCGGCGGTCGCCGCCGGACCATCGAGGTCGATGCCGACCACGACCGCGCCCTGCGATTCCTCCCGCAAGGCGAGACCGAGGGTCTCGATCGAAAGCATCGCGCCGAGCGCCGGTCCGCAGAGCGCACAGAGGAAGAAGACCGCGGCGGCGAAACGCAGCATGGGGTAATTCCGGCGCCAAGCGCTGCAAGCTTCGCGCCCGCGCCCGGTGCGCCGCTTGCTCGAGGCGTGGCATGCCCAACCTCAGGAGAAACCGCCATGGCATCCGTACTCGGTGAAAGTCCCTATGTCGAGCGCCGCACCGGCGAGCGGCGTCGCGTCGCCTTCTCGCCCATGCTCCGCGGCGCAGGCGTCGAAGGGCTGCGGGTCTCCTGGGGCGGCGTTTGGGGCGGCGTGCTCGTGACGATGGGCATGCTGCTCATCCTCGGGTCGCTCGGCGTGGCGATCGGCGCCTCGACGATCGACCCGAGCCGGGCCGATCCCGCGAAGGTGATGACCGCGGCCGGAATCTGGGGCGCGGCGTCGCTCCTCGTAGCCCTCTTCATCGGCGGCATGGTCTCCACGCGCATCGGCATGGTCTACGACGGCGCCACGGGCCTCTTCGAGGGCATGCTCGTGTGGATCGTCACGGTGATCCTCATGGGGCTTTTCGCAGGCAGCGGCATCGGCCTCATGCCTGACTTCAGCATCGACCTCGACGCCGGGCGTACCGCGGCGTGGATGGGGCTCGCCGCGATGCTGCTTTCCCTCATTGCCTGCATTGCAGGGGCGAGGGCAGGCTGCCGCGGTGCTGCGCAGCGCATCGGCGCGCGGCTGCCGTAGCAGCCGCGCGGTACGTCGCTAGCCGACGGGCACGGGAACGTAGAGCGAAGCGTCGCCGCGGCGCACGAGGAGGGCGACGCTCTCGCCCTTCTTGTGCCTGGCGACGAGGTTGCGGAACTCGTCGATGCTGTGGAAGTGCTCCGAGCCGACGGCGACGATCACATCTCCCGGCTGGATCGCGCTCTGGCTCGAGCCGGTGACGTCCTCGACGACGAGCCCGTAGTCCACGCCGAGCTGCTTGCGCGCCTCGGGCGGAAGCTCGGAAACCGCGAGGCCGAGCTCGTTGGAGGCGGTCGGCTTCTGCGGCGCCTGGCGGGAGGCGGTCTTCGCCTCGGAAGGGAATTCGCCCACGACCGCGGCGACCTGCATGCGCCGGCCGCTCCTCCAGATTTCGATCTCCGCTTTCTGGCCGGGCTTGCTTGCCGCGACGATTCGCGGCAGGTCGGAAGCCTGCTCGATTTTCTTCCCGTTGTAGGAAAGGATCACGTCGCCCTGCTGCAGCCCCGCCTTCGCCGCGGGACTGCCGGGCTCGACGCTCGCCACGATCACTCCGCTCGGCGAATCGAGACCGAAGGAGTGCGCGAGCTCCTTCGTCATCGGCTGGATGGCGACGCCCAGGCGACCGCGGGTCACCTTGCCGCTCGCCTGCAGCTGCCTGGCGACGTCGAGCGCCACCTCGATCGGGATCGCGAACGACACGCCCATGTACCCGCCGGTGCGGCTGTAGATCTGGGAATTGATTCCGATTACCTCGCCCTTCAGGTTGATGAGCGGGCCGCCGGAGTTGCCGGGATTGACGGCGACGTCGGTCTGGATGAACGGCACGTAGGTCTCGTCGGGAAGCTCGCGGCCCGTGGCGCTCACGATGCCCGCGGTGATGGTGTTGGAGAACCCGAAGGGCGAGCCGATCGCCGCGACCCACTGGCCCGGCTCGACCTCGGCGGACTTGCCGAGCCGGACGGTCGGAAGATTCGTCGCGTCCACCTTGAGCAGCGCGACATCGGTGCGGCGGTCGAAGCCGACGACCTTCGCCTTGAATTCGCGCTTGCGATCGGCGAGCCGCACGAGCACGTCGTCGAAGTCGGCCACCACGTGCGCGTTGGTGAGGATGTAGCCGTCGGCGCTGATGATGAATCCGGAGCCCAGGCCCGCGCTCGGGCGCTCTTCTTCTTCGCCCAGGCCTGGCGCGCCCGGCATGAAGCGGCGGAAGAATTCCTGCATGGGGTCTTCCTCGGTGCCGCGGCGCGCCTGCGCTCGCGCCTTGTTCGTCGTGATCACGTTCACGACCGCCGGCCCATCCATTTTCATGAGCGGCGTGAAGTCGGGAAGCGGCACGGCCTGCGGCGCCCCGGACCCCGTGGAGGCCGGCGCGGAACTCGGCTGGGCCGGCTCCGCGGCCATGGCGGCGGCCCAGGGCACGTCCTTCGCACCGCCAGAGCCGCCGGTGGAAGCCCCGGTCGAGGCATCGGCGGAAGCGCCGGTCGAGGCGCGGGTGTCGGGCTTGTTGAGATCGCAGCCCGCAAACGCGAGAGCAGCAGCGAGGACGAGGGCGAGCCAGGCTTTCGAAAGCGTGTCTTTCACGGGGACCTCTGCTTCAGGGAGTGATTCACTGGCAAAAGACTTGCCCGGTCCCGGCAAGTTCCCCTGAAGGCGGCGTCAGGCTCCCGCGAGTTCCTCGCCACGCAGGGCGGCCGCGCGCCCGCGGCGAACGTCCACGCTCTTCAGGAGCGCGAGCCCGACGAGGAAGAAGGCGCCCGTCGCGAGGATCGCGAGCCGGTGGTTGCCGGCGAAGATCCACGTGACCGCGCCGTAGGTGAGCGGGCCGACGATCGAGGCCGCCTTGGTGGCGAGCCCCCAGAGGCCGAAGAATTCCGCGAGGCGCTCCGGTGGCGAAAGGTAGCCGACGAGCGCCCGGCCGGCGGCTTGCGAAGAGCCCATGCAGAGGCCGGCGAGGTTCGCCGCCACCCAGAACCATTCCTTCGACGTCGAGAAATAGGCGAGGGCGATCATCACGAGCCACCCGACGAGGGTGAAGCCGATGGCGCGCACGTGCCCGATGCGATCCTGCACGTAGCCGAACGCGAAGGCGCCTACGGCGGCGGTGACGTTCACGACGAGGATGAGCAGGATCGTCTGCTCGGTGGTGAACTTCATCGCCTGCTCGGCGTAGATCGCCGCGAGCGCGATCACCGTCTGGATGCCGGCCTGATAGAAGAGGATGCATACGAGGAAGCGGCGCAGGTCGCCATAGCGCCTCGCGCGCTCGAGCGTCTCGCGCACGCGATGCCACGGGTTCTCGCGCTCTCGCTGCGGCCGCGCCCGCTCCCGGAGGAAGAGGAAGGTGGGGGCCGCGGCCACGGCGAAGAACGCCGCGGTGATGAGCATCGTCACCGGCACGAAATGCTGCGCGCTCTGGCCCGCTTTCTGCGCGAGCTGGATGTAGGCGAGCGAGAGCCCCAGGGCGACGATGCCGCCGAAGTAGCCGAAGGCCCAGCCCCAGCCCGAGACGCGCCCCATCGCCTCCGAATCCGCGAGCTCCGGAAGGAAAGCCGCGATCACGTTCTCGCCGGTCCCGTAGAAGAAGTTCGAGACGACGAGAAGCACGAGCGCGAGCGCGACCGCGCCAGGCGCGGCATAGAAGAGGAGCGCCGTAAAGGCGACGCAGCCCACCGTGGTGAGCAGCAGGAGCCTCTTCTTCGCCGCGTGCGCGTCGGCCCACGCGCCGAGGAGCGGACCAGTGAAGAGGATCGCGGCGTAGGAGAGCGAAAGCGCGGCGGTCCAGGCGAAAGTCGCCCACGAAGCGCCGCCGCACACGACCGAAACGAAATAGGCGCTGAAGACCGCCGTGATCACGACGGTCGTGTACGCCGAGTTTGCGAAGTCGTACATGCTCCATGCCCAGACTTCGCGAAGGGCGACCTGCGAGGCGAGCGCTCGGGCCATCGCACCAGTTTGAGGTATAGTCTTTCGCCGATGCAACAGGCAGTTAAAGCGGCCACGGGGGAGCGCCTCGGCCTCGCCGAGGTGGTGGACT
>JAFAGU010000341.1 GCA_019237595.1 Betaproteobacteria bacterium
ATTGGGACCGCGACACGGAATATCTCTCGGCATTCCTCGCCACGCTCGCGATCAGCCGGGCTCGCGGAGCGTACCCCGCGCTCGCCGACTGGGCGAAAAAGACGCGGCTCAATCCCCTGAGCGGCGTCGGGCCGTGGCGCGACGATACGATCGTGAAGGAGGCGCAGGAGCGCGTCTCGCGCTTTGCAGCCGCGGCGGTGGAAAATGCCGCGAAGCTTCTTCACGGGGAAACGACCCGGGCTTGACGAAGCGCAAGGCGCCCTCCCATGGAGCGCCTAGCATCGCAACCATGGGCCCTCGAAGGATCGGCGCCTTGTTTCTCGCGTTGTGCGCGGCGGGCTGCGCGCAGGCGCCGGCCGCCTGGGAGAAGCCGGGCGCGAGTGCAGACACGCTGAATAGCGATGCCGCGGAATGCCGTCAGCGCGTGCCGCGGAACGGGTATTTCGGCGGCGCGATCGGCGCCGGGCCGACCATGGACCGGAACATCGACGAGGCGTACCGCCGCTGCATGGCCGCCAAGGGCTACCACGAGGCGAGCTCGACCGGGCGCTGAGTCCCCCGGCTAGGCGTCCGATTCCCTGAGGAGGCGGTCGATCGCGCGCAGGAGGTCCGTGCGCGAGATCTGGCCGACGAGCGCGTGGTTTTCGAGCACGGGGAAGCGCTTGTAGGGCGCCTTGAGGAAACGCTCCGCGACCTCCTGGAGGTCGTCCTCGGGCGAAACCGACTCGATGTGGATGCTCATGAGGTCGCCCACGAGCGCTTCCTCGGCGGCCGACGGATCGAGGACCACCGCGGCGCGCAGGCAGTCTTTCTCCGAGAACATGCCCATGAGCTTGCCGTAGGCGTCGACGACCGGCGCGCCGCTGTAGCGGTACTTCACCAGGATCTGGACCGCCTCGGACACCGACATGTCGGGCGTCAGGCTCATGACGCTGGTCGCCATGAAATCGCGGACCTTGAGCCCCTTCAGCTTTTCGGTCGGCATCCTCATGGCCGCGCGGCGGCCTCGTCCGGCGCCTCGTCGGCGAGCAGCCGGTCCATCGCTCGCAGCACGTCGGCGCGGGAGATCTGGCCGACGAGCCGGCCGTTCTCCACGACCGGGAAGCGCTTGAACTCGGCCTGCATGAACCCTTCGGCCACGTCGCGCAAGTCGGTGTCGGGTTCCACCGTCTCGACCTTCGTCGTCATGTAGTCCCCGACGAGCGCCTCAGCGGCGCCCTCCACGTTGGCGAGCACCGCGACGCGCAGGCAGTCCTTCTCGGAGAGCATGCCGATCAGGCGCCCGTCGGCGTCCACGACCGGCGCCCCGGTGTAGCGATGCTTGACGAGCGCCTGCACGGCGTCGGAGATCGGCATCTCCGCGCTGAAGGTCAGCACCTTCTGCGCCATGAACTCGCGCACGCGCAGCGAGCGCAGCTTCTCGGCGGGCAGCCTCCTCATGCGCCGAGTGTAGTGGAAAGCCGTGACGCCGATTGCCTCAGAGCGCCGTCTCTGGCGATTGCTTGCAGAACACGAACGGGTCGCCCCGCTCGAGCTGCACGGTCACGTGGCCGATGCCGAAGCGCTCGCCCAGCGCCTGGCAGAGCTCGCCGAGGAAGCAGTCGTCCGGCGGCGGCTCGGGCATGACGATGTGCGCGGTCAGCGCGACGTCCGTGGTGCTCATCGCCCAGATGTGCAGGTCGTGGACGCCCGACACGCCCGGCAGCGAGGCGAGATAGCGCTCGACCGCCTGCGCGTCGATGTGCGAGGGCACGGCGTCGAGCGCGAGGTTCGTGGATTCGCGGAGCAGTCGCCACGCGCCCCAGATGATGACCGCGCACACGGCGAGGCTGGCTGCCGGATCGAGCCAGAGCCAGCCGGTCGCGAGGATCGCGGCCGCGGAGATCACGACCGCGAGCGATACGGCGGCGTCGCCCAGCATGTGGAGGAAGGCGCCCCGCACGTTCAGGTCGGCCCGCCTTCCGGAAGCGAAGAGGAGCGCCGTGCCGCCGTTGACGAGCACGCCGAGCGCCGCAACCGCAATCACCGTGCGCGGCGCGAGCGGCTCGGGCGCGAGCAGGCGTCCGAGCGCCTCCCACGCGATTGCGCCCACCACGACCAGAAGCAGGATGGCGTTGGCGAGCGCGGCGAAGATCGACGTGCGCCTCAGGCCGTAGGTGCGCTGCGCGCTTGGCGCGGCGCCGGCGAGCGAAGCCGCGCCCCAGGCGAGGAGCAGGCCGACGACGTCGCCGAGGTTATGCCCCGCGTCGGCGATGAGCGCGAGCGAGTTCGACGCGAAGCCGTACCACGCTTCCGCCCCGACGAAGGCGAGATTGAGGAGCGCGGCGAGCGCGAAGCGGCCCCGGCCCGGCGAGGCCTCGCCGGGCGAATGGCCGGTGGATCCGTGCGAGTGGTCGTGGTCGTGCATCGCGAGCGGGCGATCCCGCGCTCAGTCGGCGTCCGCGACCAGACGATAGCCGACGCCCGTCTCCGTGAGAAGGTGGCGCGGCCGCACCGGGTCTGCCTCGAGCTTCTCGCGCAGCTGCTTCATGTAGATGCGCAGGTAGTGGGTGTGATCGACGTGCGACGGGCCCCAGACCTCGCGCAGGAGCTGCCGGTGGGTGACGACCATGCCCAGGTGCTGGGCGAGGCACGCGAGGAGCCGGAACTCGAGCGCCGTGAGGTGCACTTCGTCGCCGTTGCGCTTCACGACGCGCTTTTCGAAGTCCGCCGTCACCTCGCCGAAGGCGAGCACGTTCTTTCCCGAAGCGCCGCGCGTCGCGTGGCGCAGCGCCGCGCGCACGCGCGCGAGGAGCTCCCCCACGCCGAAGGGCTTGGTGATGTAGTCGTCGGCGCCCGCGTCGAGCGCCTCGATCTTCGCACGCTCCTGCGCGCGCGCCGAGAGCACGAGGATCGGCATGGGCGACCAGCCGCGGATCTTGCGGATGACCTCGATGCCGTCGATGTCGGGGAGGCCCAGGTCCACGATCGCGAGGTCCGCCTTCTGCGTGCCCGCGTCCACGGCGCCGCGCGTTCCGGTCTCGGCCTCGACGACGCGGTAGCCCTCGGCGCCGAGCGAAGAGCGCAGGAAGCGCCGGATTTCGGGCTCGTCCTCGATCACGAGCACCGTCGCCTTGCCCTCGGTCATGCGTCGGCTTCCGCGGGCACCGGCGGCGCTGGCTCGAGCGGCAGCGTGAAGCTGAAAATCGCCCCGCCGCCCGGACGGCGCTCGGCCCGGATGCGGCCGCCGTGCAGGCGCACGATTGCGCGGCAGATCGCGAGTCCGAGGCCCACGCCGCCGACGGCGCCTTCGGGCGTGCCGCGATAGAACTTCTCGAAGAGCTGCTCGGGGTCGCCCGGCGGAAGGCCGGGCCCTGCATCCTCGACCGACACCGTCATCTCCTCGCCGTGCGTCTCGGCCGAGATCGTGATCGCCGTGCCGCGCGGCGTGTACTTCGCCGCGTTCTCGAGGAGGTTCGCGAGCACCTGCTCGATGAGCGCCGCGTCCACGCGCACGAGGGGCAGCTTCTCGGGCAGCCAGATCCTCACCGGATGACCGTCGAGGTGCGAGGCAAGGCGCCCGACCACGGTGCCGGTAATTTCGGAGAGTGCGTGCCAGTCGCGCTCGAGCGCGATGCCGCCGCCTTCCAGGCGCGTCATCTCGAGCACGTTCGCGACGAGCGCGGTCATTTGCTGCGACTGGTCGAAGATGCTCCGCGCGAGCCCGCGGCGCTCGTCCGTCGCGAGCGCGTCGCCCTTCTCCATGAGGCTCGACGAGGCGCCGGAGATCACGGCAAGCGGCGTGCGCAGGTCGTGCGAGATGGAGGCGAGGAGCGCGTTGCGCAGCCCTTGCGTCTCGGCGTCGAGCTGGGCGCGCTGCGCGCGCTCGGCAAGCTGCGCGCGCTCAAGGGCGAGCGCCACCTGCGCGGAGAAGGTCTCGAGCAGGTGGAACTGCTCGGGCAAGAGCACTCGCCTCGGGTTCGCTGGAAGCACCGCCAGGACGCCGAGTGTCGCCTGGCCTCCAGTGAGCGGAAGATAGACCGCTTCGGCCGAGGGCAGCGTGTCGGTCCCGAGGCCCGCCTGCTCGCCGTGGTCCTGCACCCACTGGGCGACGTCGAGGTCGGCGCCGTGGAAGGAGCCCGGCTCGGCGGGCCCTTTCGGGTGGTGGAGCCTTCCCGAGCCGTCGGGCAGGAGGACGACGACCTGCGAATCGAAGACCTCGCCCACGTGGCGCACCGCGACGCGCGCCATCGGCTCCTGGCCTCGCGTTGCCGCGAGCTCGCGGCTCATGGCGTAGAGGAGCGAAGTGCGCCGCTCGCGGTGGCCGGCGACGTTCGCCTGGAGGCGCACGCGGGAAGTCAGGTCCGAGATGAGGAGACCCACGGCGAGCATGATTCCGAAGGTGAGGAGGTACTGGACGTCGGTGACCGCGAACGTGAGCAGCGGCGGCACGAAGAAGAAGTCGAACGCCGCCACCGCGATGACCGAGGTGGCGATCGCCGGCCCGCGGCCGTAGCGCGTGGCGACGAGCACCACCGCGAGGAGATAGACCATCGCCACGTTGACGAGCTCGAAGAGCGGGCTCATCAGCATGCCCAGGCCCGTGCACATCGCCGTGGCCGCGAGCGCGGCGGCATAGCCGGGCCAGCGCCGCTTGCCCGCAGGCTCGGCCGAGGCGCTGAGGAAGGCGCGGCTCCTCGCGAAGAACGGATTGCGCAGCGCCGCCGCGTCGTCCGCTCCGCCCACCACCACGACGTCCATGCCCTCGGTGCGCGCGATCAGCTCGCCGTAGGTGGAAGGCCGGAAGAGCCGCCGCCAGAGCGGCCGGCGGGGACGGCCGATCATGATGCGCGTCACGTTGCGCTCGCGGGCGTAGTTGGCGATCTCCTCGCCCGCGGAGGCGCCGCCGAGGGTCACCGCCTCCGCGCCGAGCGACTCGGCGAGCCGCAGGAGCGCGATGCGCGCGTTGCGCTTTCCCTCGGAAAGGCGGATGAGGTCGGGCGTCTCGACGTAGACGACGATCCATTCCGCGTGGAGCGCGGTCGCCATGCGCTTGCCCGCGCGCACGAGCCGCTCCCCCTGCTCGTCGGGGCCCACCGCGACGAGCAGGCGCTCGCCCGCAGCCCACGTGGCCCGGATGCCGTGGCCTTCGCGGTATTCCTGCATCGCCTGGTCGACGCGGTCGGCCGTGGTGCGAAGCGCGAGCTCGCGAAGCGCAATGAGGTTTCCCTTGCGGAAGAAGTTCTCGATCGCGTTCTTCGCCTGCTCGGGAACGTAGACCTTCCCGGCCTTCAGCCGCTCGAGGAGCTCGTCGGGCGGCGTGTCGATGAGCACGACCTCGTCCGCCTTCTCGAAGACCGCGTCCGGCACCGTTTCCTGCATGCGCACGCCGGTGATGCCGGCGACCACGTCGTTCAGGCTCTCGACGTGCTGCACGTTCACCGTCGTGCACACGTCGATGCCCGCCTCGAGGAGCTCCTCGATGTCCTGCCAGCGCTTCGCGTGGCGGGGCTTCGGCTCGCCTTCCACCGGGTTCGAGTGCGCGAGCTCGTCGACGAGCAGGACCTGCGGCGCCCGCGCGAGCGCCGCGTCGAGGTCGAAGTCCCTCAGATTGTTTCCGCGGTGAAGGACTTCCAGGTAGGGCAGCCGTTCCAGCCCTTCGAGGAGCGCTTCCGTCTCGGCGCGGCCGTGGGGCTCGACGTAGCCCACCACGACGTCCACGCCCTTTGCCTTGCGCGCGCGGGCGTCCTCGAGCATTGCGTAGGTCTTGCCGACGCCGGCGGTCGCGCCGAAGAAGACAGTGAGCTTGCCGCGCTTCTCCTTCGTCTCCTCCCGCTTCACGCGCGCGAGAAGCGCGTCTGGATCGGGCCTGACCGCTGCCATGCGCCTACTTTAGCGCAAGGAGAAGCTAGGCGAGCTCGAGCGCGAGGCGCGCGAGGTAGCGGGCGATCTGGTGGTCGCTCGCCGAGGGATCGATGGCGCTCCCCGGCACCATCGTGATGCGGATGCCGCGCACGCCGGTCAGGGCCTGCGCGATCTCTGCCGTCTCCGGGCGCGAACGGATGCAAACGGAGGGTTCGTCGCCGCTCGCGCGGATCTCGTCTTGGATCGCGACGTAGCTCGCGCCGGTCCGTGGATAGGAAACGATCTGCGAGTCCCGCGCGCCCGCCTGCCGGGCGACGATGAAATCGCCGGCGAGGCTGACGTCGACGCCGAAGAAGCCGCCTTTCATTTCACCGCATCGAGGGCGAGGTTGAGCGCGAGCACGTTCACCGTCGGCTCGCCCAGGATGCCGAGCTGGCGGCCTTCGGTGTGTTGCTGCACGAGGGCGCGCACGCGCTCTTCCGGAAGGTTCCTCGTCCTGGAGATGCGGGGAACCTGATATTCGGCAGCGGCCGGGGAGATGTGCGGGTCGAGGCCCGAGCCCGAAGCCGTGACGAGATCGACCGGCACCGGCTTCGCCGGATCGCCGCCCGCGTCGCGCAGCGCCTTCACGCGAGCTTCGACCGCCTCCTTGAGCGCCGGATTCGTCGGCCCCTGGTTCGAGCCGGAGGACGAAGCGCCGTTGTAGGGCTGCGGGGAAGTGGCGGAGGGGCGGCTCCAGAAGTACTTCGGGTTGCCGAAGGGCTGGCCGATCAACCTGGAACCGACAACCTTGTTCTCCCTGATGAGCAAAGACCCGTTTGCCTCGTCCTTGAAGAAGAGCTGCGCAATACCGGTGACGGCGAGCGGGTAGAGCACGCCCGTGAGCACCGTCATGAACACGAGCATCCGGATGGATTGGAGGATCATGCGAGCCCCAGCAGTTGGAGAGCGATGTCGATGACCTTGATGCCGATGAACGGCACGACGATGCCGCCCAGGCCGTAGATCCAGAGGTTGCGCTCGAGGACGGCCGCTGCGCCGACCGCGCGGTAGCGAACGCCCTTCAGCGCGAGCGGGATGAGGGCCGGGATGATGAGCGCGTTGAAGATCACGGCCGAGAGGATCGCCGACTGCGGCGTGGCGAGGCCCATCACGTTGAGGACGGAAAGCTCCGGGTAAGTCAGCGCGAAGGCCGCCGGGATGATGGCGAAGTACTTGGCCACATCGTTCGCGATCGAGAAGGTCGTGAGCGCGCCGCGTGTCATGAGCATCTGCTTCCCGGTCTCGACGACCTCGATGAGCTTGGTCGGGTTGGAGTCGAGGTCGACCATGTTCCCGGCTTCCTTCGCGGCCTGCGTGCCGGTGTTCATCGCGACCGCGACGTCGGCCTGCGCGAGCGCCGGGGCATCGTTCGTGCCGTCGCCGGTCATCGCGACGAGCTTTCCCTGCGCCTGGTGCTCGCGGATGAGCCGGAGCTTCGCCTCCGGCGTCGCCTCGGCGAGGAAGTCGTCCACGCCCGCTTCGGCGGCGATCGCCGCCGCGGTCAGCCGGTTGTCGCCGGTGATCATCACCGTCTTGATACCCATGCGGCGCAGCTCCGCGAAGCGCTCCTTGATGCCGCCCTTGACGATGTCCTTGAGCTCGATCGCGCCGAGCACGCGGGCCCCTTCGGCGACCACCAGCGGCGTCGCGCCGCACCGGCCGATCGCTTCGACGGTCTGCACCGTCTCCTTCGGGAAAACTCCTCCCGCCGATTCCACGTGCGTGCGGATGGCATCGACGGCGCCCTTGCGGAGCTGGCGGCCTTCCACGTCCACGCCGCTCATCCGCGTATGCGCGGAGAACGGCACGAACGTGGCCTTGAGGGCGGCGATGTCGCGCTCGCGAAGGCCGTACTTGGTCTTCGCGAGCACCATGATCGAGCGGCCTTCGGGCGTCTGGTCGGCAATCGAGGCGAGATGCGCGGCCTCCGCCAGCTCTTTTTCGGAAACGTTCGGCGAAGGGAAGAACCCCGTGGCCTGCCGGTCGCCGAGCGTGATCGTGCCGGTCTTGTCGAGGAGGAGCACGTCCACGTCGCCGGCCGCTTCGACCGCGCGCCCGGACATGGCGACGACGTTCTTCGCGATCATGCGCCCCATGCCGGCGATGCCGATCGCGGAGAGCAATCCGCCGATCGTGGTCGGGATGAGGCACACGAGGAGGGCGACGAGCGTCGTGATCGAGACCGGCTCGCCTTTCCTGGCGAGCTCGACGGAATAGAGCGAATACGGCAGCAGCGTCGCGCAGGCGAGGAGGAACACGAGCGTCATGACGACGAGGAGCACGGTCAGCGCGATCTCGTTCGGCGTGCGCTGGCGCCGTGCCGATTCCACCATCGAGATCATGCGGTCGAGGAACGATTCGCCCGGGTTGGCGGTGACGCGCACGACCAGCCAGTCCGAAAGGACGCGCGTGCCGCCGGTCACGGAGCTGAAGTCGCCGCCGGACTCGCGAATGACCGGCGCCGACTCGCCCGTGATCGCCGACTCGTCGACCGAGGCGACGCCTTCGACGACCTCGCCGTCGGCTGGAATGGTCTCGCCTGCAAGCACCAGGTAGAAGTCGCCCGCGCGCAGCGTCGTGCCTCCCACCATCTCCCATTGCGCGTCCTTCTTCGCCGAACGGAGCTTCTTCGCCATCACTTCCTTGCGCGCAGCCCGCAGGCTCGCCGCCTGCGCCTTGCTGCGCCCCTCGGCGAGCGCCTCGGCGAAGTTCGCGAAGAGCACGGTGAACCAGAGCCAGACCGAGACCCAGAAGATGTAGGCCCGCGGCGCCTCCGCCTTCCCGAAGAAGGAATGGACGAAGAGGAAGGTCGTGAGGATCGCGCCGACGTAGCAGACGAACATCACGGGATTGCGCCATTGCGCCTGCGGCGCGAGCCGCCCGAGCGAGTCGCGGAGCGCGGGCACGACGAAGCGCGACTCGAACATCGCGCGCGTGGAAGAGGAGGGCTTGCTGATGGCGATGTCCATGGTTACCTCGCTGCCGCGATCATCTGGAGGTGCTCGACCACCGGGCCGAGCGCGAGCGCCGGCACGAAGGTGAGCGCGCCGACGAGAAGCACGGTGCCGACGAGCAGCACGATGAAGAGCGGCGTATGCGTCGGCAGCGTCCCCAGACCGGCCGGCACCGTTTTCTTCGCGGCAAGCGAGCCGGCGACCGCCAGGGCCGCGATGATCAGCGGATAGCGCGCGAGGAGCATCGCCACGCCGAGCGCGCTGTTGTAGAAGGGCGTGTTGGCGGAGAGGCCGGCGAACGCGCTGCCATTGTTGTTTCCGGCCGAAGAGAACGCGTAGAGGATCTCGGAGAACGCGTGCGCACCGGGATTGGCGACGCCGGCCTTGCCGGCTTCCGCGAGCACGTCCACGGCCGCCCCGATCAGGCAGACGAGCGGCGGCAGAAGGATCGCGACCGAAGCCATCTTCATCTCGAAGGACTCGAGCTTCTTGCCGAGGTACTCCGGCGTGCGCCCGATCATGAGCCCGGCGACGAAGACCGCGATGAGGACGAACATGATCATCCCGTAGAGGCCCGAGCCCACGCCGCCGAAGATCACTTCGCCGAGCTGCATGTTCCACATCGGCACCAGGCCGCCGATCGGCGTGAACGAGTCGTGCATCGCGTTCACCGAGCCGTTCGAGGCGTCGGTCGTGACGTTCGCCCAGATCGCCGAATTGACGATGCCGAACCGGACTTCCTTTCCTTCCATGTTTTCGGCGGATGCGGCACCGGCCTTCTCGAGCATCGGGTTTCCAACCTGCTCGGCCGCAATGCAAACGGCCATCAACGCCACCATGACAATCGTCATCGCCCACAGGATCGCCCAGCCCTGCCGCACGTCGCCGACCATGCGGCCGAAGGTGATGCACAGCGCCGCCGAGACGAGGAGGATGGAGATCATTTCGAGGAAGTTGGCGAGCGGCGTCGGGTTCTCGAAGGGATGCGCCGAGTTCACGTTGAAGAAGCCGCCGCCGTTCGTGCCGAGCTGCTTGATCGCGACCTGCGAGGCGGCCGGGCCGAGCGGCAGCACCTGCTCCTGGGTGGTTTTCTTCTGCTTGTTCTCCTCGAACTCCACCTTCTCGACTGTCTGCGCCGTCACATAGGGGCCGAAGGTCTGCACGACTCCCTGGCTGACGAGCGCGAGCGCGAGGACGAAGGAAAGCGGCAGCAGGACGTAGACCGTCGTGCGGGTGAGATCCACCCAGAAGCTGCCGATCGTCTGCGCGGACTTGCGTGCGAAGCCGCGGATGAGGGCGACGAGCACCGC
>JAFAGU010000149.1 GCA_019237595.1 Betaproteobacteria bacterium
GCCGCGCGAGCGCCTCGCCCAGGCCGGTGGAGGCGCCGGTGATGAAGACGCGTGCGCGCTCCACCGGCACTCGGTCGTCGCTTACTTCTTCGCCGGAACGGCCGCAGGCGCGGCGGCGCTCTTGCCCGCCGCCGGCATCTCGTGGCGCGCCATGTCGATCAGCTGGTCGACCGCGGGCATGATCTTGTGCTCGCCACCGGCCCACTCGGCGCCCGTGTACCACTTGCCCGCCACGACGAAGCGCGGCACGCCATCCACCTTGTAGGTCTGCACGAGCTGCATCGCGCGCTTGAGGCGCGAGTCCACGCTGAACGACTTCTCGGCCGCCGCGTACTTCTCGGGATCGATGCCGTTCTTGGCGAGCCACTCCTCGCGCTTCTTCGCGTTGAAGAGGTTGACGTTGTCCTTGTGGATGGCGTCGAAGACCTTGTCGTGGTACTGGGCCAGCAAGCCCATCGCCTCGAGCGTGTAGTAGATCTTCGCGCCCTCGAGCCAGCCGCCCATCGGCGCGGGCACGCGCTTGAAGTCGACGTCGGCCGGTTTCTTGGCGAGCCACGCGTTCACGTCGGATTCGATCGCGTAGCAGTGCGGGCAGCCGTACCAGAAGAACTCGATCACCTCGATCTTGCCGTTGTTCTCCTGCGGCTGCGGCGGGTTCACGAGCTGCCAGGGGCCCTGCTGGGCATGGCCGGAGAAGGCGAGCGTGAGGAGGGTGGCTGCAAGGGCGAGCGCTTGGCGCAGAAACATGGATGTCCTTCCTTCAGGGAGTCTTGGCGTCTTCGGTCGTGTGGATGATCGTGGCCTGCACGCCGTTCTGGGCGAGCGCGGCCTTCATGCGGTTGGCGTCCTCGACGCTCTCGTACGGCCCGAGCCGCACGCGATAGAGCGTTCCGCGGCCCGGCACGTCGGCGGTGCGGACAGTGGCTTCCAGGCCGGTTAACGCGATCCTCGCCTTTTGGTTGTCCGCTTCCTTCTCGTCGCTGAAGGCGCCGGCCTGGAGCCAGTAGAGATCGCCGGCATGCGGCTTCGGCGTCGCGGGCGATGACCCCGGTCGGGGAGGTGCGGCGGGCACCGGGGCCACGGCCGGCGGCGCCACGGGCGCAGCCTTGGCGAGCTTCTCGCTCGAGCCCTTCTGCTCTGTGCCGGGCAGGATCTGGTAGAACTCGAAGCGCGGCCGATCGCCCGTGCGCGCCTTGTCGGTGCCCTCGGCGCTCGCCGATTTCTCCGGCGGACGCGCCGGCTTCTGCGGCTCGGGCGCCGAGGTGGGCGCCGTCGGCTGCACGCGCGGCAGCGGATCCACGGGCCGCGCCTTCTCCATGAACGGATTGGAGAGGCGGTTGAGCCACAACGCCACGGCGAGCGAGATCAGGATCCCGAGCAGCAGCCCCATGATCATTCCCAGCAGCATCGGGTGGGCGAGGCGGCTCTCGCGCGGGGCGTTCGATTCCTTGTAGTCCTTGGCCATCACATTCTCTCGGGAGCGGCCACGCCCAGCACCGCGAGCCCGTTGGCGATCACCTGCCGCGTGGCGGCGACCAGGGCGAGGCGCGAGCGCTTGAGGCGCTCGTCGTCGACGAGGAAGCGCTCGGCATTGTAGTAAGTGTGGAAGCGGGCCGCCACGTCGTTCTGCAGGAAGTACGTGACGAGGTGGGGCGCGAACTCCTGCGCCGCCCGCGCGAGGAGCTCGGGAAACTCCGCGAGCTTCTGCACGAGCACCGTCTCGTGCGGCGAGGCGAGCGCGGCGAGATCGGCCTCGCGCAAAGTCGCCACGTCGCCACCCCATTCGCGCAGCACGCTGCACATGCGCGCATGCGCGTACTGCACGTAGTAGGCGGGGTTGTCCTCGGACTGGCTCTTGGCGAGGTCGATGTCGAAGACGAGCTGCGAATCCAGCCGCCGCATCATGAAGAAATAGCGCACCGCATCGCGCCCACCTCGTCCACGAGGTCGCGCACCGTGACATACGAGCCCGCGCGCTTGGAGATCTTCACCTCCTCGCCGCCGCGCATGACCGTGACCATCTGGTGCAGCACGTATTCCGGCCAGCCCTGCGGGATACCCACTTCCATCGCCTGCAGGCCGGCGCGCACGCGCGCCAGCGAGCCATGGTGGTCGGCGCCCAGTTCGGTGATCGCGCGCTCGTAGCCGCGCTGCCACTTGGACAGGTGGTAGGCCACGTCCGGCACGAAGTAGGTGAAGGTGCCGTCGGACTTGCGCATCACGCGGTCCTTGTCGTCACCGAAGTCGGTGCTGCGCAGCCACAGCGCGCCGCCTTCCTCGTAGGTGTGGCCGGACGCCTGCAGCTTGGCCACCGCTTCGGCGACCTTGCCGTCGGCGTACAGCGAGCTTTCCAGGAAGTAGATGTCGAAGTCGACACCGAACGCAGCCAGGTCCAGGTTCTGCTCGTTGCGCAGGTAAGCCACCGCGAAACGGCGGATCGCCTGCATGTCGTCCGGGTCCTTGGCGCCGACCACGATGCTGCCTTCCAGATCGACGCTGGCGCCGGCCATGTAGGCGCGCGCGACATCGGCGATGTATTCACCGCGGTAGCCGCCTTCCGGCCAGCCGTCCTGGTCGGGTGCGATGCCCTTGATCCGCGCCTGGGTGGACAGCGCCAGGTTCTCGATCTGCACGCCGGCGTCGTTGTAGTAGAACTCGCGCTTGGCGTTCCAGCCGTTGGCATCGAGCACGCGGGCCACGCAGTCGCCGATCGCTGCCGCGCGGCCATGGCCGACATGCAGCGGGCCGGTCGGGTTGGCCGACACGTATTCCACGCCCACCGTACGGCCATTGCCGGACAGGTTGCGACCGTAGTCGTGGGCTTCCTTGATGACCGAGGCGGTTTCGCGCTGGTACGCGGCCGGGGCCAGATGGAAGTTGATGAAGCCGGGGCCGGCGATCTCGACCTTGCTGACGTCCTCGCTGCGCGGCAGCGCCTCGACCAGCGCCTGTGCCAGTGCGCGCGGATTGCTGCGCGCGGCCTTGGCCAGCAGCATCGCGGCGTTGGTGGCGAAGTCGCCGTGGTCACGGGTCTTCGGGCGCTCGACCACGAAGTCCGGCGGCAGGGAGTCGGCGGGCAGGGTGCCATTGGCGC
>JAFAGU010000296.1 GCA_019237595.1 Betaproteobacteria bacterium
CGGCTACGCCGGATGCTGCGTCGACATCCACGACCGGCGCCGCGCCGAGCAGGAGCTCGCGCGCGCGCTGGAGCGCGAGCGCAGGCTCCGCGCGGCGACGGAGGAGTCGAGCCGCGTCAAGGACCGGTTCCTTACGGCCGTGCTCCAGGATCTTCGCTCGCCGCTGCGAGCCATCGCGGCTTGGGCGCGGCACCTCCGCGGCGAGGCGCTCCCGCAGAGCGAAGCCGGAGAGGCGCTGAGGGCGATCGAGCGCAACGCGCGGACGCAGGACCGGATCATTTCCGACCTGCTCGAGCTTTCGCGCGTCGCGAACGGCGAGATCGGCGAGGCGCCGGTGCCCTCCCGGGCCGCGCCGGCGGACGACGAAGAGCGGGCGCTGCTCTCCGGCGTGCGCGTGCTGGTGGTGGACGACGACCCGCGCGCGCGGGAGTCGATCGCTCGCGTGCTCGGCATTGCGGGCGCCGAGACGCGGGCCGCATCGAGCTCCACCGAGGCGCTCGATGCGCTTCCAGGCTTCCGGCCGGACGTGCTCCTCTCCGGCATCCGGATGTCCGGCTCCGACGGCTACTCGCTCATCCGCACGCTCCGCTCGCTTCCGGCGGAGCGGGGCGGCTGTCTTCGCGCGGCGGCGCTTACGGAGCCCTCGCGGCCGGAGGAGGGGCTGCGCGCGGTCGCAGCCGGCTTCGACGCGCAGCTCGCCAAGCCAGTCGAGCCGGTCGCGCTCCTTGCGACAGTGGCGAGGCTGGCCGAGGCGGCCTGACAGGCACGCGCATTGCAGGGCAAGGCGCAAAGTTTCCGTGAAGGAGCGAATATGAAACGCCTAGCCTCCCTTACCCTTGCGGCCGCCTTCTGCGCTCTTGCCGCCGCCTGCGCCAGCTCCGGCGATCAGGCGCAGCAACAGGACACCGCGGGCATGTACATCGACGACGCCACCATCACCGCCAAGGTCAAGACCGCCATCGCGACCGACGTCGGCGTCAAGGCCGCCGCAAACGTGAGCGTCGATACGTCGCGCGGCGTCGTCCAGCTCGCCGGCTTCGCCGACTCGCAGGACCAGGCCGACCGTGCCGTGCAGGCCGCCAAGAAGGTGAGCGGCGTGCGCTCGGTGCGGAACGATATCCGGCTGAAGAGCAGCTCCTAGCCGCGCATCCAGGGCTTCCCATGAGGCGGACGCTGATCGTCCTCGCCTGGGTGGCGCTCGCCGCCTGCGCCGCGCCGGCGCAGGCGCCGGTTGCTGCGCAGCGGCCCGAGTCGCCCCTCGTAGGCGGCAACGATGCGCAGCTCCTCATCGACGGGCCGCGCACGCACGCCGCCATGTTTGCCGCCATGGACAGCGCTCGCGACAGCATCAATCTCGAAACCTACATCCTCGAGGCGGGCGACATCGGCGAGCGGCTGCTGCGCACCGTCGCGGCCAAGACCCGTCAGGGCGTGAAGGTGAACGTGCTCTATGACGGCGTGGGCTCCATCGGCACGCCGGCAGATTATTTCGACCGCCTGAAGCAGGCGGGCGCCGCGGTCTGCGAGTTCAATCCGGTCAACCCCGCGAAAGCGCGCCGCGGCTGGGAAGTGAACAATCGCAACCACCGCAAGATCCTGGTGGTCGACGGGCGCGTCGCGTTCACCGGCGGCATCAACCTCAGCAGCGTCTATTCCTCGGGCTCGCGCGCCCACCGGGCGCCCCAGGAAGTGAAGCCCGGCGAGCCGAGCGACCGCGGCTGGCGCGATACGCACGTGGAAGTCGAGGGCCCCGCAGTCGCGCAGCTGCAGAAGCTCTTCCTCGACGGTTGGGCGCACGAGAATTGCCCCGGCATCCGCTCCGCCGCCTATTACCCCCGGCTCGAAGCCCGCGGCCCGAAGGCGATCCGCGTCGTGTCGTCGGACCCGGAGCAGGGGCGAAGCGAGATGTACACGACGCTGCTCCGCCGGATCGGCACCGCGCGGGAACGAGTCTGGCTCACGGTCGGCTACTTCGTGCCCGACGAGGAAATCCTGCGAGCGCTGGTCGATGCGGCGCGCCGCCGCGTCGACGTGCGGCTCGTCCTTCCCGGCTTCAGCGACTTCTGGGCGCCGGTGTATGCGGGCCGCTCGCACTACGGCGAGCTCCTCGATGCGGGCGTGCACATCTATGAATGGCACAAGTCGATCATGCATGCGAAGACCGCGGTCATCGACGGCACCTGGGCGAGCGTAGGTTCGACGAACCTCGACTGGCGAAGCTTTGTCCATAACTGGGAGGCCGACGTCATCGTCGAGGACCCGGCCTTCGCCCAGGCGCTGGAGCGCAGGTTCCGCGAGGACGCGGCGGGCTCGATCGAGGTGAGCGCGTCGCAATGGCGCTCCCGCGGCGGCCTGGAGCGCGCCAAGGAATGGCTCGCGCGCCAATGGCAATATTTTCTCTGACCACTGCAAAGGAGAGTCCATGACCGTCACCGCCGCGCGCCCGCCCAAGGCCGCCCTGCAACTCGAGCTGCCGCCGCTCCCGTATCCCGAGGATGCGCTCGCGCCGGTGATTTCCGCCGAGACGCTGCGCTTCCACCACGGCAAGCACCACAAGAAGTACGTCGACACGGCGAACCAGCTCCTCGCCCAGGAGCCGGTCCAGGCCGCGACGCTCGAGGATCTCGTGCGCGGCTCCACCGGAAAGCTCTTCAACAACGCCGCGCAGGTCTGGAACCACGACTTCTACTGGAAGTCCCTCTCGCCGCAGCCCACGAAGCCCGAGGGTGCGCTATTGAAGAAGATCGATGAGGCGTTCGGCGGCTACGAAGCGCTCACCAAGCAGCTCGCCACCGCCGCAAGCGGCCAGTTCGGCAGCGGCTGGGCCTGGCTCATCCATCGCGCGGGCAAGCTGGAAGTGGTGCCCACCGCCAACGCCGAAACACCCATGGCGAAGGGCATCGCCTGCTTGCTGACGCTCGACGTGTGGGAGCACGCCTACTACATCGACTACCGGAACGATCGCGACAGCTACCTGAAGAAAGTGATCGCCGAGCGGCTCAACTGGAAATTCGCCGCCGAGAATCTTTCGAAGGCGAAATAAGCTAGAAGCGCTGGCCCTTCACTTCCACGGCGTGACGGGCGGCACCTCGCAGGGACCCTTGACTTCGACCGTCTTGAAATCGGCTGGCGCCGCGATTTCGAGGTACTCCATGTCGGGGGAGTAGTCGAAGAGATAGTGGACGATGCCCGGTCGCTGATGGACGCAGTCTCCCGCGGAAACCAGCGTCACCTTGTCCTCGTACATGAAGCGCGTCCAGCCCTTCAGCATCAGCACGATGTGGAATTCGGCCTTGTGGATGTGCCAGCCGGTGCCATCCGCGGGCGGCAGGTTCGCTTTCACCAGCTGCGCCATGACCTTGCCATTCGTGGCGCCGGCAATGCCCAGGTCCCGATAGAGGGAAAATTCGCGCAGGCCGCCCAGGGCGAAGGCGGTGTCCTTCGGCTTCACATGGGAAAACTTGGTATCGACTTTCTGCAGCACGGGGATCTCCCTT